>CALXJW010000043.1 GCA_944388725.1 uncultured Clostridia bacterium
TCTCCTGTATCTGGTTGTGATACTATTAAATTATCTATATCTACTCCTAATTTTTTTGCATATACTGGGTCTAGTGCATGTTCTGCATCTATAAACGCTGCTTCTCCTCCCATTTTTTGTGCTTCAGCTATTACGTGTAATGCTAATGTTGTTTTACCAGAAGACTCTGGTCCAAAGACTTCTATTATTCTTCCTCTAGGTACTCCTCCTATACCTAATGCTATATCTAAACTTAATGCTCCTGTTGGTATTGCTTCTACCTCCATTGCTTTAAATTCTCCTAATTTCATTACTGATCCTTTACCAAATTGTTTTTCTATTTGGCTCATTGCAACTTCTAATGCTTTTCTTTTTTCTAAATTTTCTTCCATGTTTTTTCCTCCTAAATTTAACAAAACTTTTGTTCGATATATGTATTATATCTTATTTTATTTTTTTGTCAATACTTTTATTTAATTTTTTTAATTTTTGTACCAATTATTTATATCCATAAATATATTATACCAATTTGCTTCTATATTTCCTTTTAAATTCCAATTTGATATAACTGCATAATAACTATTATATAAACTTATATATGGTACTTCATCATCATATATTTGTCTTATTCTATTGTATTTTTCTTTTAATAAGTTTTCATCTGTAATATTTTTAACATCATTCATTATTGTTTTTATTTCTTCATTAGTATAATTAGCTAAATTAGATTCTCCAAAAAATGTTTCTAAGTTCGGACTCATTGATTCTGTTGTTCCTGTAAGGATAACATCATAATTTTTATTTTGTAAATAATTTTGATATTGACTATCACTTGCTTTTACTATAGTTACTGGTATTCCTATTTCTGCTAAATTTGCTTTTATCATTTCTGCTATTGTAACTCTGGTTGTATTAGATGCTTGTACAACTAATCTAAAACTTATTGTTCTAGTTACATAGTTTTCTGTTTTTTGCCATTTGTTATTTTTAAATGTCCATCCATTTTGTTCTAATATTTGTTTTGAATAATCTAAATTATAACTATTATCTGCTGTACTTTCTCCTTTTAACCAATTACCATAATCTAATGGATAATTAGTTATTTTATATTTATTGTTATAAACAGTTGCAACAATATTTTCTCTATTTATAGCATGTAAAATTGCTTGTCTTACTTCTTTTTTAGATAATACCGCACTTTGTGTATTTATTGCTAAAAAGTCATATTCTCTACCTGCTACTTCTTGTACATTATAACCAATTGTTCCTACATAATCTTCAATTTTTGTATTTGTTGTTGTTATTAAATCAATTTTTCCTAATTTAAATGCATTATATAATTCTCCTAAATTAGAATATTTTTCTATTGTTATTTTTTCTAATGTTAATTCCTCTCTAGTATAGTTTTCATTTTTTTCTAGTATAATTTCGGAATCTGTATTTTGCGTTATTTTATATTTTCCTGTTCCTATTGGTGTATTATTTTTTGCTGTTGTTGAAAAATCTTCTCCTTCATAATACTTTTTACTCATTATTGGAAAAATTAAATTATACTCAAAAAATGGAATTTCATGATCTAATGTTATCTGTAATGTATATAAATCAATCTTATCTACATTTATAATATATTGAACATTATAAGCATATATAGATGGAATTTGTTTTAATAAATCTATTGTATATAATACATCTTCTACAGTTAATTTTTCTCCATCTGACCATATTACATCATCTCTTAGTTTTATTAAATATGTTGTTGCTGACGTTTTGGCCCAATCTTTTGCTAAACATTTTTCTATTTGATAATCTTTATTTACTCCTAATAATGGCTCATAAATTATTCTAGAGATTTCTTGAATATGCTTGTTATTGCTCAATATTGGATTCATTGTATCATATTGTGCTACACCAAGCGTTACTTCTTTTATTATTTCATCATCCTCTTCTTGTACTGTATTATTATTTTCAGTAATATTAGAATCCTCCGTTTTTATTTTATAAATTGCAAATCCCATTATTGCAATTACAAATATTATAAAAATATATTTTATAATATTACTTTTCATATTATCACCCCGTAGTTGTATAATATATTATAAATTCATTTTTTTCAAGTATTTTAATAAATTTAGAAACAAATAATAGAACAAATAAGAAAAATCAAAGATTTTTCTTTAATTTGTTCTGCCCGATTTGAGTTTTCGACTAAAAGGAGAAAATCTCAAAGGGCTAGCGATTTTAGCTTTTTATATAATAGGAAAGTGATACTTTCCTATTGTATAAAAACAAAAAGGAGCATATCCTTATGCCCCCTTAATACTATTTTCTTGATTCTACAATCAACTTAATTCCTGTTCGGTCTTCCCCTTCAACCTCTACTTCTGCAAATGCAGGTATACATACTAAATCTACTCCTGCTGGTGCTACAAATCCTCTTGCTATTGCTACTGCCTTTACTGCTTGATTTAGAGCTCCTGCTCCAATTGCTTGCATTTCTGCTTTTTGTGATTCTTTTACTAATCCAGCAATAGCTCCTGCTACTGAATTTGGATTAGATTTTGATGAAATTTTTAAAATTTCCATTTTTCTTTTGCCTCCTATAATTTTATTTTTGTTGCAACTTTTACATTGTGTATTTTACAATATTTAGTAATTTTTGTCTAGCATTTTTGGAAATTTTTTCAAGTATTCATCGCATGTTTCGACAGATTATTCTAGCAATTTCGCTTAGTTTTTATTTATTCTTTTTATTGATTTTACTTTATTTGTATTATCATCAATTTCAAATATAACCGCATTAAAAATGCAATTTCCTTCTGCCAATTTATATTTTTCTGGTAATGTTGTTTCAAATCTTTTTATTGATGCTTGTATATCCATACCTATTACAGAATTTTTAGGTCCGGTCATTCCTAAGTCTGTTATATATCCTGTTCCTTCTGGAAATATTTGTTCATCTGCTGTTTGCACATGTGTATGTGTTCCAAATAATGCTGTAATTTTACCATCCAAATATCTTGCCATTGCTATTTTTTCTGCAGTTGCTTCTGCATGAAAATCTATAAATATCATATCTACTTTTTCTTTTATTTCTTCAATCATTTCTTTTGCTAATAAAAATGGATTTTCCGTAAGTATATTTATATCTACTCTTCCCATAAAATTCATTACTGCTATTTTCTTACCGTTAGTTTCATATATTCCTATTCCTTTACCTGGAATACCTTTTGGATAATTTGCAGGTCTTAAAAGTTTTGGATGATTAATAAATTTAAATATATCTTTCTTTCCCCATGTATGGTTTCCCATTGTTATAACATCTGTTCCCGCTTCTAATATATCTTTTAAATTTTTTTCTGTTATCCCCATTCCTCCTGCTGAGTTTTCTCCATTTGTTATAACAAAATCTATATTTTCTTCTTTTTTTATGTTTGGTAATAATTCTTTTAATTTTCTTACTCCTGACTCTCCAACTATATCTCCAACTGCTAAAACTTTCATTTTATTCCTTCTTTCTTTAAATTTTACATTTATATTTTAACATTAATTAATAGATTTAGTCAAGTAAATAAAAAGAGGGCTTATCTATCCCTCTTTTTATTAGGTATTTCTTCAACAATATCATTTTTTCGCTTTTCTAATCTATTTTTTAATTCTTTTTTTGAATTGTCAATTTTAGCTTTAAATTCTTCTTTTGAACTATCTATTTTTGCTCTGAATTCCTCTTTTGATGTTTCTATTTTATTTTTAATTTCTTCCCAATTACAAAAATGTAAATTATCTTTTATATTAGGAAAGGCATTTATTAATCTTCTATGTAAATGTGATTTTTTAGTAATAATCTTTTTAACCTTCTCAGAAATTTCTATTGTATTATCTTTAAATTCTTTAGACATTTCTTTTAAGTTAAGAATTATTTTAAATGAAACTGTCATATCTATTATATATATAACTAATAAAATTCCAATAATGATGTGCATAACAATATTAGGAACCATTGAAATATATTTTAGTAAAAAGGGATTTATTATATATATAATTAAACATCCAGCAATCCCAAATGGAATTAATGTTTCTAAACAAATTCTACCATTTATATTAAATTTTCTTGTACTATAATCCCACCATCTTGCTTTAAAAATCTTTTCCATTACATAACTTGTCATGTATTCTAGTGTTCCACATATTAATAATGCAAGAAAAAATGTTGCAATTATATCATCATTATATTTTTGTAAGAGTATTGTAATTAACAATACTCCACAACCATATATTGGGCAATATGGACCTATTAAAAAGCCTCTATTTACAAATTTCTTTTTTCTTATTGTATCTCCAACAGATTCCATTAGCCATCCTGCAAATGAGTATATAAAAAATAATGCAATATATTGTTCTATTTGTATAATCATTTATTTTCTCCCCTAAAATTATTTATTTTCTGTTACAAATTCTTTCTTTTTATCTTCTTTGCTTTCATTTTCTTTTTCTAAAGCTTTTCGTGATTTTTGTTTTAATTTTAAATTATCTTTTGCTACTGTCATTAAAAGCTTAATTCTATTTGTTTGATTTGCTTCACTTGCTCCCGGATCATAATCTACCGGAACAATATTAGCTTCAGGATACATATCCCTTATTGTTTTAATTACACCTTTTCCAACAACATGATTTGGTAAACATGCAAATGGTTGAACACAAACAATATTTGGTATATCATTTTCCATATATTCTAGCATTTCTGCTGTTAAAAACCATCCTTCTCCAGTTTGATTTCCTGTTGATAATACAGATTTTACATTATTCGCTAAATGCCAAATATCTGAAGTTGGTAAATATCCTTTTTTTGATTTTGCTAATGCTTTTCTAGTATCCTTTTCGAATAATTCTATTAATTTTATTGCTACACTAAATAATGCTGCTTTTTTATTATCATTTTTTAACATTTGATTTGATATTACTTTATTACTTGCTATAAATTTTATAAATCCCATAAAGTCTGGAAGTATAACTTCTGCTCCTTCTTTTTCTAGTAATTTAGCAACATAATTGTTTCCAAATGGATGATATTTTATTAATATTTCTCCAACAATTCCTACTTTTGGTTTTTCTTTTGATGTATCTAATTCAATTTTTTCAAAATCATCTACTATATTATATATACTTTTAGAAAATTCTCTAGCACTACTTTTTACTGCAAGTTTTTTAGCTTTTTCCATCCATTCATTAAATAATTTTTCAGTTTCACCTTTATTTTTTTCATATGGTCTATTTTTATATAACATTTTCTGTAATAAATCTGCATAAACCATTGATTTTAAAAGCTTTTCTACTAATGATAATGTCAATTTAAATCCTGGATTTTTTTCCATACCAACAACATTAAATGATATTACAGGAACATTATCAAAACCCGCATCTTTTAATGCTTTTCTTATAAATCCAATATAATTTGTAGCTCTACATCCTCCACCTGTTTGTGACATTATTAATGCTGTTTTGTTCAAATCATATTCGCCAGATTCTAATGCTTCTATCATTTGTCCTGTTGTTATAATTGATGGATAGCAAGCATCATTATTTACATATTTTAATCCTGTTTCTATTGTATGAGGTGTACATTCTCTTAATAATTTCGCTTTATATCCTTCACTCTGTAATACAGGTTCTATAAAATCAAAATGTATTGGTGCCATTTGAGGAATTAAGATTGTGTATTCTTTTTTCATTTCTTCTGTAAATTGAATTCTATTTAATCTATATTCTCCTGTAGCAGTTTTATCTTTTTTCTCATTTAAACGTTTATTTATACTTGCAAGTAATGAACGTAAACGAATTCTTACTGCACCCAAATTATTTACTTCATCTATTTTTATTAATGTATACATCTTTCCGAAACTTGTTAATATTTCTTCTACTTGGTCTGTTGTTACAGCATCTACGCCACAACCAAATGAGTTTATTTGTACTAATTCCAAATTATCATGTCTACCAACGAAATCTGCTGCAGCATATAATCTTGAATGGAATACCCATTGATCAACAACACGTAATGGTCTTTCTGGTAAAGTTTTATCCGCAACACTATCTTCTGTTAATACGCACATACCTAAACTTGTAATTAATGTATCTATTCCGTGATTTACTTCTGGATCTACATGATATGGTCTACCTGCTAAAACTATACCTTTTAAATTATTCTTTTCTATGTATTCAAGTGTTTCTTTTCCTTTATTATGTATATCTTGTCTACATTTTTGATATTCTGCTTCAGCTTTTTCTATTGCTTCTTTTAATTCTTTTTTAGTAAATTTATATTCTTTAAATTCATCTAATTCCAACATTCTTTTCATTAATTGTTTTGATTCAAATGGTAAAAAAGGATTCATGAATTTTATATCTTTGTTTTTTAACTCTTCTATATTATTTTTTAATACTTCTGAATATGATATTACTATTGGACAATTATATCTGTTATTTGCATCTGCATATTCTTTTCTCGAATATGGCATACATGGATAAAATATTGTCTTAATTCCTTTTTGTATTAGGCTAATTACATGTCCATGTGATAATTTTGCAGGATAACATACAGATTCTGATGGCATTGATTCCATACCTTTTTCATATATCTTTCTTGTACTTTTTTCTGAAATAATTACTCTAAATCCTAAATTTGTAAATAAAGTAAACCAAAATGGATAATCTTCATACATATTTAATACTCGTGGTATTCCTATTGTTCCTCTTGGTGCATCTTTTTCTGCTAATGGTGTGTAACCAAATATTCTCTCATATTTATATTTAATTAAATTTGGAAGTTCTACATTATTATTAATTATTCCTTCACCTTTTTCACATCTGTTTCCAGATACATGTCTTTTTCCATTACTAAATCTATTTATTGTTAATTTACAATGATTTTCACATCCATTGCATCTTGTATGTGTTACTTTAATATCTAATTTTTCTATTTGTTCTATTGTTGCTATTGTAGATTTATATTCCATATCCATGTTTGCTTCATATTGTTCACAAGCAAGTAATGCCATACCATATGCTCCCATAAGTCCTGCAATATCTGGTCTTATTACATTTCTTCCAACAATTAGTTCAAATGCTCTTAATACTGCTTCATTATAAAAAGTTCCACCCTGTACAACTATATGACTTCCTAATTTTTTGGTATCTCTTATTTTCATTACTTTTTGTATAGCATTTTTTATAACTGAATATGATAATCCCGCTGAAATATCACCAACTGTATATCCTTCTTTTTGTGCTTGTTTGATTTTAGAATTCATAAATACTGTACATCTTGAACCTAAATCTACAGGGTTTTTGGCTTCTAAGGCTTCATTTACAAATTCTGATATTTCTAAATTTAAACTTTTAGCGAATGTTTCTATAAATGAACCACAACCTGATGAACAAGCTTCATTTAACATGATATTATCAATTACATTATTTTTTAATTTTATATATTTCATGTCTTGTCCACCAATATCAACAATACTTGTGACTTTTGGTTCAAACTTTTTAGCTGCAGTATAATGTGCTATTGTTTCTATTTCATTTAAATCAACATTTAATGCTGTTTGTATTAATTTTTCGCCATATCCTGTAACACCGCTATATTTTATTATTGCTTCTTTTGGTAATATAGCATATAATTCTTTTAACATTTCTATAATACTATCTAATGGTTTTCCTTCATTACTTTTATATGAAGAATATAATAATGTTCCATCTCTATCTATTACTACTAATTTAGAAGTTGTTGAACCTGCATCTAGACCTATAAAACAATCTCCTTTATGTTCTGATAATGTTTTTTTTGCAACTTTATCTTTTTCATGTCTTTTTTTGAATTCTTCATACTCTACATTTGTTGTAAATAATGGTTTTAATGGTTGTGTAGTTGTGTCTTTTGAAGATTTTAAAACTTGTATTTTACTTTTTAATTTTTCTACACTAATAGGTGTCATATCTTTTGCATCTAAACATGCTCCTTTTGCAACTAATAAATGAGCTTCTTCTGGCACTATTGTTTGCTCTTCTGTTAAATGTAATGTTTCTACAAATCTTTTTCTAAGTTCTGATAAATAATTTAATGGTCCTCCTAAAAAAGCTACATTTCCTCTTATTGGTCTTCCACAAGCCAAACCACTTATTGTTTGATTTACTACTGCTTGAAATATTGAAACAGCTATATCTTCTTTTAAAGCTCCATCGTTCAATAATGGTTGTACGTCTGTTTTAGCAAATACGCCACATCTTGATGCAATAGGATATATTGTTTGATAATTTTTTGCTAATTCATTTAATCCTGCCGTATCTGTATTTAGTAATGAAGCCATTTGGTCTAAAAATGCTCCGGTCCCTCCTGCGCAAGTTCCATTCATACGTTGTTCTATTGATTTTCCAAAATAAATTATTTTTGCATCTTCTCCACCAAGTTCTATTACTACATCTGTTTTAGGTATATATTTTTCTACCGCTCTTTTACATGAAACAACTTCTTGTATAAATGGTACATCTAAAAATTTTGCTGTACTCATTGCTCCAGAACCTGTTAGTGCAATTGTAAATTCATTATCTTTATATTTTTCTACCAATTGTTCTAATACTTTACATACTGTATTTTTTGTATCAGAAAAATGTCTTTCATATGATGTATGTATTGTTTCTAATTTATCATTCATTACTACGATTTTTACAGTTGTTGAACCTACGTCCATTCCTATATGTACTACTTTACTCATTTTCGCACCTCTTTATTTAAAATTTATAATCGATTTTTATTTTGTTAATATATCATAATTAGATATTTTTTTCAAGTTTACTTAAGTCATTGTTATTTTACAATATTTTTGTGAATTTATTGTGAATTTTTTAAAAAATTGCTCAACAGGTGAACAAAAAGGACATTCTTTAACAAATAACAAAACAAGGACTGTCCCTTTTGTTAATTTTGAATTTTAAGGACTGTCCCTTTTGTTCTATTCTGTTCTTAATGCTTCTACTGGATCTCTTTTGGCTGCAAATCGTGCTGGTATTAAACCTGCAAGCATAGTTAATATTACACTTATAGCTACTAATATTGTTGCACCAACTACAGGTAATTTTGTAATGCCTGAAACTCCTGTTATTGCTTTTATAATCATATTAATTGGTATATTTAATAATAATGTTACACCAATTCCTATAATTCCTGCAACAAAACCAACAATTAATGTTTCTGCATTAAATACTCTTGAAACATCTTTCTTTGAAGCACCAATGCTACGAAGAATTCCTATCTCTTTTGTTCTTTCTAATACAGATATATAAGTTATTATTCCTATCATTATAGATGATACTACTAATGATATTCCGACAAATGCAATTAATATATAACTTATTATATTAATTATTGATGTAACTGATTTTAATAATATTCCTATTACATCTGTATAATTTATTACATTTTCTTCTTTTCCTTCTTCTGTTTGTTTATTATTATAATCTGTAATAATATTTGATATCATATCTTTTGACTCAAAATCTTTTGGATAAATATTTATAGTACTTGGATTGTTTAAATCAACTACTCCTAATGTTTTTAAATTATCCTCATATGTTACTCCTGCATTTGCTGTATATGTTTTCATTAATTCTGCAAGTTCCGCTTCTGATAAAGTAGCCATATATGCTTTTTGCTCATCAGATAATTTTGAGTAATCAAAAGTATCATTTGTGTCTTCTGGAAATTCTAAACCTGTAAATACATTCACATCAGGATTAGCTTTTTGCTCTTTTACTATTTCAGATTCATTTATTTTATTAATTACATATTCTTTTAATTCTTTTTTGTATCCAACTAACCCTGCACCTGATGATGTAACTGTTTCTTCATTTGGTTTGATTATTCCAACAATTTTTATCTCTTCTGCATTTTCTACAAGATTTTTCATATATTCACTGTCATCAGACATATCTTTCCAAATATTTCCCACTTTTTGATAATAATCTGTATTTAATACTATTTTAAATGTATAATTTAGTAAATCTTCATAAGTATAAGTTTCAGAATTATTACTTACTACTTCTTCTCCATTTTTAATTTTTTCCATAGCTTCACTTAATTCATTTATATCTTTTATTCCTAAAGAATATAATGTATAATCACTGATTTGATTGTTTTCATCTACTATTAATACA
>CALXJW010000044.1 GCA_944388725.1 uncultured Clostridia bacterium
ATACTCTTCTTCTTTTTGGTGGTCTACAACCATTATGTGGGATTGGTGTTACGTCTTTAATACTGCTTAATTCTAAACCTGCAGATTGAAGTGCTCTTATTGCAGCTTCACGTCCTGCTCCTGGTCCTTTAACATATACTTCAACAGTTTTTAATCCGTGTTCCATTGCTGCTTTAGCTGCTGTTTCTGCAACTTCACCTGCAGCAAATGGTGTGCTTTTTCTTGAACCTTTAAATCCTAATCCTCCAGCACTTCCCCATGATATTGTATTTCCATTTGTATCTGTTATTGTAACTATTGTATTGTTGAAACTAGAATGAATATGAGCTTCACCTTTTTCGATGTTTTTTCTGTTTCTTCTAGCAACAGTCTTTTTTGTTACATTTTTATTAGCCATGATTTTTATTTCCCTCCTTGTTTAATGCTTTTCACAGTAAACATATTAAACTGCTTTTTTAGATTTACTTACTAATTTTCTTGGTCCTTTTCTTGTACGAGCATTAGTTTTTGTTCTTTGTCCTCTTACTGGAAGACTTCTTCTATGTCTAATTCCTCTATAACAACCAATTTCTGTTAATCTTTTAATATTAAGAGCTACTTCTCTTCTTAAATCACCTTCAACTTTGTATGATTCATCAATAACTTTTCTTATCTTATTAACTTCATCATCACTTAGGTCTTTTACTCTAGTATCTGGATTTATTCCAGCTTTTTCTAGAATTTTTCTTGAACTAGCTACTCCTATACCATATATATATGTAAGTCCTATTTCTACTCTTTTTTCTTTAGGTAAGTCAATTCCTGCTATACGAGCCATGTTTTTTTGCACCTCCAAATTTTATTTTTCTTTTTAGTGTTGTCCTAAATTCTTAAAGGTGAAATGCACTAGTTTAACTAGTCTTTAAGTCTTTTTGGACATATATATAAAACACAAATTTGATATATAAACTTTTTAGTTTAACAGCCGCTACCTAATTTGTGTTATAAACTAAGGTTACCCTTGTCTTTGTTTGTGTTTAGGGTTTTCGCATATAACTCTAATTACACCTTTTCTTTTTATTACTTTGCATTTATCGCAAATTGGTTTTACTGATGGTCTTACCTTCATTTTTTTGCACCTCCTATATGGAATTATATATTATTGGGTTAATTTTTTACTATTATTTTGCTCTCCAAGTGATTCTTCCTCTTGTTAAATCATATGGTGATAATTCGACTTTAACTTTATCTCCAGGTAAAATTTTAATATAATTCATTCTTAATTTACCTGAAATGTGAGCTAAAATTTGATGTCCATTTTCAAGTTCTACTTTAAAATTTGTATTTGGTAGTGTTTCAACTACTGTTCCTTCAACTTCTATTACATCTTCTTTTGACAAGTTTCCTTACCTCCTTCTTAAAGAGCTTTTTGTTTGTTTTTTACTGTTTTTCATAAATTTGCAATATTAACTCATATATTATATATCATTTTTATAGTATTGTCAATATTTCTGGCTCATTTTCTGTAATTAAAATTGTATTTTCATAATGTGCAGCCAAACTTCCGTCTTCTGTTATTATAGTCCAACCATCATCTAATTCTAAAATATTTGGTTTTCCTTGTATTACCATTGGTTCTATTGCTAATGTCATTCCAGGTTCTAACCTTATTCCTCTTCCTGCTTTTCCATAGTTGGGTATTCCTGGATCTTCATGCATTTCTTTTCCAATTCCATGTCCTTGAAATTCTCTTACTACAGAATATCCTTGTGATTTTACATATTCACCAATTGCATGTGATACGTCTCCAATTCTATTTCCTTTTTTAGCATATTTTATTCCTTCAAAAAATGCTTGTTTTGTGACTTCTACTAATCTTTTAGCTTCTTTTGATACATTTCCCACCATATATGTCCTTGCAGCATCTCCATTAAATCCATTTTTTAAAGCTACTAAATCTACACTTACAATATCCCCATCTTTTATTATTCTTTTATTTGATGGAACTCCATGTATTACTTCATCATTGATAGATATACATGTTGATGCTGGATATGGTGGTATACCTCTTATTCCTGGATCATATCCTTTTTCCGCAGATATTGCACCATATTTTTTCATTGTTTCTTCTGCGATTCTATCAATATCTGCTGTTGTCATTCCAGACCTAATATTATCTTCTATTGCTTTATGTGTTAATGCTGTTACTTTACAAGCTTCTTTCATTAATTCTATTTCTTTTTTTGATTTTATTGTTACCATTTTGCATTCCTTCCTTTTAGTTCATTCTTATTCTAAAAGAATGGGTATCTTTATAATGTTTTTAAATGTTCTAATATATCTTTTGCAACATCTTCACCTAATTTATTTATTGTTTTACTTACAACTGCAGAATATAAAATTCCTTCTTTTTTATAATATTCTATTAATGGACTTGTTGCTGTAAAATATTGTTCTAATCTACTTTTTACTGTTTCTATTTTATCATCTTTTCTTGTAATTAAATCACTTCCACATTTATCACATTTTCCTTCTACTTTTGGTGGATGTAATACTACATTATATACTGCTTTACATTCTTGATTTGAGCATACCCTTCTATTAACAATTCTTTCTATTATTTCTTCTTCTGGTGTTTCTAAATTAATTGTTATATCTATTTTTTCTCCTTTGGCTTTTAATATTTCTTTTAATTTATCTGCTTGTACTATTGTTCTTGGAAATCCATCTAATATTACTCCATTTTTTGCATCTGGTTGATTTAATCTATCTTCTACTATTTTAACTGTTACTTCATCAGGTACTAATTGCCCTTTTGATATATAACTATCTGCTAATTTTCCTAATTCTGTTCCCTCTTTGATATTTTTTCTAAAAATATCTCCTGTTGATATTTGTGGTATTCCTAAATTTTCTGATAAGATACCTGCTATTGTTCCTTTACCTGTTCCAGGTGCACCTAACATAATAATATTCATTTCTTTCTTCCTTTCTCTTGAACTAAAGTGCTTTTATTTGCATTCTTTGTTCTTATGCAAAAAATTCAAGAAAAATTTTGCCTCTAATTTTTATTAGAGGCTTTCTTACGTTTTTTGCAATTCTATTTTAGCTTATTTTATATACTTTGTCAATTGTTTTGCTAACTTTATATTAATTTTTATTACTAAATAATCCTTTTATAAACGATTTTTGATATAAAAAGAACAAATAAGAAAAATCTTTGATTTTTCTTTAATTTGTTCTGCCCGATTTGAGTTTTCGACTAAAAGGAGAAAATCTCAAAGGGCTAGCGATTATAGCTTTTTATATAATAGGAAAGTATAACTTTCCTATTATATAAAAAATACACAATAAGGACTGTCCCTTTTGTGCATTTTGCACTTTAAGGACTGTCCCTTTTGTGCACTTTTTTCACTTTATTATTCCAAAAATCCTTTATAATGTCTCATAGCTAATTGAGATTCTAATTGTTGTACTGTTTCAAGTGCAACACCTACAACGATTAATATTGAAGTACCACCAAATGTTATGTTTAAATTTGTAAATCTTAGCATCATTGGAAGAATTGCTATTATTGATAAAAATAATCCTCCAAATATTGTTAGTTTTGTAATTATTGATGATAAGTATTCCGTTGTTGGTTTTCCAGCTCTTATTCCTGGAATAAACCCTCCATTTTTCTTTATATTATTTGACACTTCTGCTGGATTAAATGTTGCATAAGTATAAAAAAATGTAAATCCCATAATTAATAGTAAGTACACTATTGCATTTGCTATTGAATAACCAATTCCTACATTTGAAGTTGATGTAGCTATTGAAAATTTGTATAATCCTCCTAAAAATCCTCCTAGGTTAGCTGTATCTTTTACAAACATAGATATTATCATTGCTGGAAATGTCATAAATGATGATGCAAATATTACTGGCATAACTCCTGCCATTGCCAATTTTAAAGGTATATGAGTATTTTGTGCACCTACCATTCTTCTTCCGACAATTTTTTTAGAATATTGTACTGGCACTCTTCTTTCCGCTTGTTGCACAAATACAACTCCTGCAACTAGTATAATAGCACCAATTATAATTCCTAAAGATGTTATTAAACCAATTGTACTAAATCCTGCTGTTGTCATTATTAATCCCCATATAGTTGTTATTCCTGATGGTAAACCAGATATAATACCTATAAAGATTATTATTGATATACCATTACCAATTCCTTTACTTGTAATCTGTTCTCCTAACCACATTAGTAAAGATGTTCCAGCAACTAATGATGCTACAATTATTATTCCTGTTAACCATCCTGGATTAATAAATATTCCAGATGATTTATATGATAAATAGATTCCAATAGCTTCAACTAGTGCTAAAATAATTGTTATTATTTTAGTATATCTATTCATTATTTTTTTACCTTCTTCTCCGCCCTCTTTAAGCATTCTTTCTAATGAAGGTATTATCATTGCTAATAATTGCACTACAATTGATGCTGTAATATATGGACTTATTGACATTGCAAATATTGAAAATCTTGAAAAAGCTCCTCCTGAAATAATATCTATAAAACCTGCTATTCCATTAGAAGAAGACATAGCATTATTTAATGTTATAGTATTTACTCCAGGTACTGTAATATAACATCCCAATCTGAATAGTATTATTAATATTAAAGTATAAAAAAGTCTTTTTCTTACATCAGGTGTTTTCAAAGCATTTTTTATTGTTTTAAACAACTAAATCACCTCTGCCTTTCCGCCTAAGGCTTCAATTTTTTCCTTAGCAGATGCAGTAAATCTTTTTGCTTTTACATTTAATTTTTTATCTAATTTTCCTGTTGCTAAAACAACTATTCCGTCATTTATTTTTCCAATTATTCCTTCTTCTACTAAGCTTTCTGCTGTTACATCTGTTGCTTTTGATTTATTTAACATTGTTAATGTAACTTCAGTATAGTTTTTAGCATGAATATTTGTAAATCCTCTTTTTGGTAATCTTCTATATAATGGTGTTTGACCACCTTCGAATCCTCTTCTAACTCCTCCACCAGATCTAGCTTTTTGTCCTTTATGACCTCTACCTGATGTTTTTCCAAGTCCTGAACCTATACCACGTCCTACTCTTTTTCTATCTTTCTTTTCAACAGATGGTTTTAAATTTCCTAATTGCATTTTTTGCACCTCCTCGTTTTTGACAGGGACACATTTTATTTTGAGGCATATATCTAGAGACAAAATATGTCCCTTCCCCGTATAAATATGTGATTTCCCTTTATTAAAATCTATTTTATATTACATAATTTCGTCTACTTTTTTATTTCTTTTTCTTGCAACTTGTTCTACAGTCTTCATGTTTTTTAGTCCTTCAATAGTAGCATATACAACGTTTCTTGGGTTATTTGTTCCAATAACTTTTGTACGTATATCTCTATATCCTGCAAGTTCTAACACTGGTCTTACACTTCCACCAGCAATAAGTCCAGTACCAACACTAGCTGGTTTTAACATAACTTTCGCACTACCAAATTCCCCAATATATTCATGAGGTATTGTTGTTCCAACAATAGGAACTTCTACTAAATTCTTTTTAGCTTCTTGAATAGCTTTTTTTATAGCATCTGGTACTTCAGCAGCTTTACCATTTCCGATTCCTACGTGTCCTTTTCCATCTCCAACTATTACAACAGCACTAAATCTAAATGTTCTACCACCTTTTACAACTTTTGCTACTCTATTTATAGCTACTACTTTTTCTTTCAATTCTGGCATTTTATTTTCTTCCATAGGTTTAATTTTCTCCCTCCTTTTTTAGCTAGATTAGAAATCTAATCCACCTTTTCTTGCAGCTTCTGCTAATTCTTTTACAATTCCGTGATATATATATCCACCACGATCATATACTACTGTTTTTATATTTTTTGCAGCAGCTCTTTTTGCAATTAAAGTTCCAACTTCTTTAGCTGCTTCTATGTTAGATTTTTTTATTTTAACTTCTTTATCTAATGTAGAAGCAGATACTAATGTATTACCTGCAACATCATCAATTATTTGTGCATATATGTTTGAATTACTTCTATATATACATAATCTTGGTCTTTCAGCTGTTCCAGATATTTTAGTTCTAACTCTTATATGTCTTCTTTTTCTCTCTAATTTTCTATCTGTTTTCTTAATCATTTTTCTACTCCTTTCATTAAAGACTATTTTTGACTAATTTTATTTTCCTGTTTTACCAACCTTACGTCTAATAACTTCTTCAGCGTATTTAATTCCTTTTCCTCCATATACTTCAGGTGGTCTCTTTGTTCTTATATTAGCTGCTGTTTGACCAACTAATTCTTTATCAATTCCTTTTACTATAATAGTATTTGGATTTGGAACATCAAATGAAATTCCCTCTGGTGCTTCAAAAACTACTGGATGAGAAAAACCTAATGTTAAGTTTAGATTGTTTCCTTGTTTAACAACTCTGTAACCTACACCATTTATTTGTAATTCTCTAGTATATTCATTTAGAACACCATTTATCATATTAGTAATTAAAGTTCTTGTTAAACCATGTAAACTTCTGTTTAAAGCTTCATCATTTGGTCTTATAACTTTAATTATATTATTTTCCATTGATATAGAAATATTTTTATGTATTTCTCTTTCTAATGTACCTTTAGGTCCTTTTACTGTTATTTTTTGTCCATCTAATTTAACTTCTACACCTTCAGGTACAGTAATAGGTTTATTTCCTATTCTTGACATCTTGATTTCACCTTCCTTTTTACTACCAAATATAAGCTAAAACTTCTCCACCAATTCCTGCTTCTCTAGCTTCTTTGTCTGTTTTTAATCCTTGTGATGTAGAAATTATTGCTATTCCTAAACCATTTAATACTTTTGGTAAATCTTCTTTACTTGCATATACTCTTAATCCTGGTTTACTTATTCTTTTTATACCGTCTATTACTCTGATTCCTTTTTCATCATATTTTAATGTTATTCTTATAATTCCTTGATTTTCATCGTTAATTAATTCAAATGCTTTTATATATCCTTCTCTATATAATATCTCAGCTATTGCTGTTTTTATTTTAGATGCTGGTATATCTACTGTTTTATGTTTAGCACTGTTAGCATTTCTTATTCTTGTTAACATATCTGCTATTGGATCTGTAATATTCAATTTACTTTCCCTCCTTTTCTATTGACAGGGGACACTCATTTCCCCTCGGTATTCCTAATTTGGATAAGAAGCGTCACTTATCACAAAACTAGTGATTACCTTTTATTCTAATTATTGTATTTTCTTGCTTTTACCAACTAGCTTTTTTTACACCTGGAATTTCACCTTTGTGTGCTAATTCTCTGAAACATACACGGCAAATTCCATATTTTCTTATATAAGCATGTGGTCTACCACAGATTTTGCATCTATTATATTGTCTTGTTTTATATTTTTGTGGTTTAGCTTGTTTTATTTTCATTGCTTTTTTAGCCATTGCTTTATTCTCCTCCTTTTTTTATGCTTTAAAAGGCATTCCTAATAATTTTAATAGTTCTTTGGCCTCTTCGTCTGTTTCAGCTGTAGTTACGAATATGATATCCATACCTCTTAATTTATCTACTTTATCATATTCTATTTCTGGGAATATTAATTGTTCTTTTATACCCATTGAGTAGTTTCCTCTTCCGTCAAAAGAATTATCTGAAACTCCTCTAAAATCTCTTACTCTTGGAAGTGCTACATTAAATAATTTGTAAGCAAAGTCATACATTTTATCTGATCTTAATGTAACTTTGCATCCTACATTAGCTCCTTCTCTTAATTTAAATGCTGCAATTGATTTTTTTGCTTTTGTTATTACTGGTTTTTGACCTGTAATTTGAGTTAAATCATTTACTGCATTTTCTAATGATTTAGGATTTTCTTTTGTATCTCCTAAACCTATATTTATAACAATTTTTTCAAGTTTTGGAACTTGCATAATTGATTTATATTGAAATTTTTTCATTAATGCTGGAATTACTTCTTTAACATATTGTTCTTTTAATTTTTCCATGTTTAGTTATTCCTCCCTTCTCCTATTTAATTTTAGCTCCACATTTTTTACAAATACGAACTTTTTTATTATCTTCTATTTTATATTCTATTCTAGTAGACTTTCCACATTTTGGACATACTACATTAACTTTTGAACTGTTTATAGCACATTCAACTGAAATTATTCCGCTTTCTTCGCCTTGTCTTCTAGCTTTAACATGTTTTTTTCTAACATTTACACCTTTTACAACTACTTTTGAGTCTTTAGGCATAACTTCTAATACTTCTCCTGTTTTACCTTTATCGTTTCCTGATAAAACTTGAACTGTATCTCCTTTTTTAATTCTCATCGAGTTTAACCTCCTTTTTTACATATTATAATACTTCTGGTGCTAATGATAATATTTTCATATAATCCTTTTCTCTTAATTCTCTAGCAACAGGTCCAAATATACGAGTTCCTTTTGGTGTTTTGTCATCTTTTATTATTACAGCTGCATTCTCGTCAAATTTTACATAAGAACCATCTGGTCTTCTTAAACCTTTTTTACTTCTTACTATAACAGCTTTAACTACGTCACCTTTCTTTACAACGCCACCAGGTGTTGCTGCTTTTACAGAGGCAACTATAACATCACCGATATTAGCTGTTTTCATATATGAACCACCTAAACATCTGATACACATAATTTCTTTAGCTCCAGTATTGTCAGCAACTTTTAATATTGTTTGTTGTTGTATCATGATTTATTTTCCTCCTTTTTCAAGAATCTCAACTACTCTCCATCTTTTATCTTTAGAAAGTGGTCTTGTTTCCATTACTTTTACTTTATCTCCTATTTGACAGTTATTTTCTTCATCATGTGCTTTTAATTTATATGTTCTTTTAACTGTTTTTCCATACATTTTATGGCTTATACTTGTTTTTACTGCAACAACAACTGTTTTATCCATTTTATCAGATATTACAGTTCCAACCATAACTTTACGAAGATTTCTTTCTTCCATAGGTCTAATCCTCCTAACTTTCTATTTCTTTATTTCTGCAATTTTTCTTTCTGTTAATACTGTGTTTATTTTAGCTATATCTTTTTTAACCTCTTTAATTTTCATTGGGTTATCTAATCCATTTGTAGCTAAACTAAATTTCAATTTAAATAATTCTGTTTTTAGTTCACCTAGTTCTTTTTCTAATTCTGGTGAAGACATTTCTCTTATTTTATTTATCTTCATCACTATCACCCACCTCGTTTACAGTTTCTCTTACTACGAATTTTGTCTTTATTGGCAATTTATTCATAGCTAATCTCAAGGCTTCTCTAGCTGTTTCTTCTGGTATTCCAGCTATTTCGAACATAACTCTACCTGGTTTTACAGCTGCTACCCAATATTCAACATTACCTTTACCTTTACCTCCACGAGTTCCAGCTGGTTTTTGTGTTATTGGTTTGTCTGGAAATATTTTTATCCAAACTTTTCCACCTCTTTTAGTATAACGTGTCATAGCAACACGGGCTGCTTCTATTTGGTTTCCTTTTATTAAACCTGCTTCTACAGCTTGTATTCCATATTCTCCATCTGTTACTTTATTTCCTCTTGTTGCTTTTCCTCTATTTCTACCTTTTTGCATTTTTCTATATTTTGATTTTTTAGGCATTAATGGCATTATTTGTCTCCTCCTTCCACTTTTTTAGTTGGAAGAACTTCACCTTTATAAATCCATACTTTAACACCGATTTTTCCATATGTTGTATCTGCTTCTGCAAATCCATAATCAA
>CALXJW010000045.1 GCA_944388725.1 uncultured Clostridia bacterium
CCACCAAGAGAAGAAGCAAAAAAAGCAGTAGAAAAATGTAAACATGCTGGAATAAAAACAGTAATGATTACAGGAGACCATAAAATAACAGCAGTAGCAATAGCCAAAAAATTAGGAATATTAGAAAATGAAAATGAAGCATTAACTGGACTAGAATTAGATCAAATATCAGATGAGGAATTAACTAAAAATATTAGAAAATATTCTGTATATGCAAGAGTATCACCAGAACATAAAGTACGTATAGTTAAAGCATGGCAAGCAAATGGAGAAGTTGTTGCGATGACAGGTGATGGAGTAAACGATAGTCCAGCATTAAAAACATCTGATATAGGTTGCGCAATGGGAAAAGTAGGAACAGAAGTAGCAAAAGAAGCAGCAGATGTTATATTAACAGATGATAATTTTGCAACAATAGTTTCTGCAGTAGAAGAAGGAAGACGTATATATGACAATATATTAAAAGTAATACAATTTTTAATATCATGTAATGTTGGAGAAGTAGTTGTATTATTATTAGCAACATTATTTGCACCAGTAATAGGTAAGCTATTTGGAATAACAGATATAACTTTACTACAAGTTTTATTACCAATCCATATATTATGGATAAATCTTGTAACAGATACATTTCCAGCTTTAGCTCTAGCTTTTGACCCAGCAAACAAAGACATAATGAATAGAAAGCCAATAAAAAAAGATGAAGGAATATTTACAAAAGGAAGAACATTTAGAATTATATATCAAGGTATAATGATAGGATTATTAACACTTGCAGCATTTTTAATAGGATTAGCAACAACACATACACCTATAGATGGATTAACATTAGAAGAAACAAAAATAGAGGTTGGGCAGACAATGGCATTTACAGTATTAGCATTTTCAGAATTAGTTCATGTATTTAATGTTAGAGACAATAAGAATTCATTATTTAAAACAGGAATTTTAGGAAATAGAATGTTAATATTCGCAGTTTTAGCATCAGCGTTTTTAATGGGAATAATATTATTTGTACCAGCATTAAGACATGTATTTAGTATACCAGTATTACCAGTAGGAAATATGTTAGAAATATTAGGATTAGTACTAGCACCTGTTGTAATTGTTGAAATATTAAAATTCTTTAAAATTAATACAGCTAAAGGAGAATAGAATAAAAGTGAACAAAAGGGACAGTCCTTAAAGTGCAAAATGCACAAAAGGGACAGTCCTTCTTTTTTATATTTATAAAGGAGTGTCCCAATAGTGCAAAATGCACAAAAAGGAACGTCCCTAAAGTGCAAAATGCACAAAAGGGACATTCCTTAATAGGAAGTTATAAAGATAAAACACTTTCAAGAGCAAGTTTTATCATATTATTAAGTCCTGTTTGGCGTTCTTCAGGTGTTGCAATTTCCTTAATATATTTAGAATCAACAACACTCATTAGGCAGGCTGCTTTTTTGTTTAGCATTTTTGCAACATAAAATAAAGCAAATGCTTCCATTTCAGCAGATAAAGGATTAAAATTATCAGGTACTCTTGCTAAAAATTTATTGACATCTGTCATGTAAACATCAAAACAATCGGTACAAACAGTATTTCCTAAATGAACATCAATATTATTTTCTTTTGCAGTAGAAATAATAGTATTATTTAAAACCGAGTCACTACTTACAATATGGCAGTCATCATTATTTAATGTTAATGCAAAATTACTTTCAGAAAAAGTATTTTCAGCAAGAATAATATCGAATAATTTTAAATCTGATTTATATGAGCCACAAGAACCTATACGAATAATATTTTCTACATCATAGAATTTATATAATTCATAACTATAAATTCCCATACTTGGCATACCCATACCAGAAGCCATAATAGAAACTTCTTTATTTTTATATTTTCCTGTATATGTATAAATTCCTCTTACAGAATTAACTAATTTAACATCCGTCAAAAAATTATCTGCTATATATTTTGCTCTAAGAGGATCTCCAGGCATTATAACAGTTTTGGCAATATCACCTAAATTTGCTTCATTATGTGGTGTAGACATAAAAAACCTCCTTTAATATTTTTTTAGATTATATCATAAAAATATAAAAATTCAATATTAATAAATAATTTACACAAAGAACACAAAAATCAAATATAACGATAACAATTTATGAATAAAATTATAACATAATTTGGAAAGGAAAGAAAATATATGAGAGAAAATGATATAATGATAATAGAAAATTTCTTGGAAAATAAAGAACAAAAATTAGATATAAAGGAAGAACCTTTTGAAAAGTTAATGTTTTTTTATAAATCTGCACTTAAACAATTAGAACTGCAAATGGAAATAGTAAAAGAAGAATTTAAATTAATGTATAATTATGATTTAATAGATCATATAGAAACAAGGATAAAAGAACCAAAAAGTATAATAAAGAAAATGGAAAAAAAGAAATATGAAAAAACATATTTAAATTTAATAGAAAAAATAAATGATATTGCAGGAATAAGGATTATATGTAATTTAAAAGATGATATATTTTTTATAAAGGACTTAATAAAACAAATTCCTGACCTACATATATTAAAAGAAAAAGATTATGTAACAAACCCCAAAAAGAGTGGATATTCCAGTTATCATATAATTGTAGAGGTGCCAGTAAAATTAACCCAAAGAACAATATATGTAAAAGCGGAAATACAAATAAGAACATTAGCTATGGATTTTTGGGCTAACTTTGAACATAAAGTAAAATATAAAACAGATAAAGATGTTAGTAAAAAAACTTCAAAAGAATTAATAGCATGTGCCAAAATGATAAATAAATTTGATGATAAAATGACAGAAATTAATATATAAAATCTTTTTTTCATAAACCTCTTGACAGTTTACAATAATAATTATAAAATATAATAGGTTGAAAAAATATATAAAAATAAAAAGAAAAAACATATATTTATTCGAACATTGAAAATTAAATAAGAAAGAGGTGTATGATTATGGATACTTTAATCATTGTAGCCGCTGTCTTAATCTCATTAGCAATAGGAACTTTTATTGGAATGGCAATAAGAAAGAAAATTGCAGAATCTAAAATTGAAAGTGCAGAAAAAGAATCAAAAAGATTAGTTGAACTAGCTAAAATAGAAGCAGAAAATTTGAAAAAAGAAGAAATAATTAAAGCTAAAGAAGAAATTATGGTGGCTAGAGCAGATTTAGATCAAGAGATTAAAGAAAGAAGAAGCGAAATACAAAGACAAGAAAGTAGAATTATCCAAAAAGAAGAAAACTTAGAAAAAAGAGAAAGCAACTTTGATAAAAAGGAAAGAGAAATTGAAAAAGAGCAAGAAGAATTAAAAAATAAAGAGCAAGAAATAGAAGAATTAAGACAAAAAGAAATACAAGTTCTTCAAGATGTTGCTCAATTAAGTCAAGAAGAAGCAAAAGTACAATTATTAAAAGTTGTAGAACAAGAAATTACAGCAGAAAAAGCAGACTTAATTAGAAACTTAGAACAAAAGGCAAAAGAAGATTCAGCCAAAAACGCAAAAGAAATAGTAAGTTATGCAATTCAAAAATGTGCAGCAGATCATTCTGCAGAAACAACAGTATCAATAGTGCAATTACCATCTGATGATGTAAAAGGAAGAATAATCGGAAGAGAAGGTAGAAATATCAAAGCACTAGAAACATTAACGGGTATAGATTTAATAATAGATGATACACCTGAAGCAGTAATCTTATCAGGTTTTGATCCATTAAGAAGAGAAGTTGCGAGAATAGCATTAGAAAAATTAATAGATGATGGAAGAATACATCCTGCAAAAATTGAAGAAATGGTAGAAAAAGCCAAAGAAGAATTATCAGCAACTATTAAAGAAGAGGGAGAAAGAGCTTCAATAGAATCAGGAGTAATGGGCTTAAATCCAGAACTAATAAAATTATTAGGAAAATTAAAATATAGAACAAGTTATGGACAAAATGTATTAAAACATTCTATAGAGGTTTCAAACTTAGCAAGAATAATGGCAGAAGAATTAGGATTAGATGCAAAATTGGCAAGAAGAGCAGGATTATTACATGATATTGGAAAAGCTTTAGATCATGATATGGAAGGTACACATGTAGAAATAGGTGTAGACATATTAAAGAAATTTAAAGAAAATCCACTTGTAATAAATGCAGTTGAGGCACATCATGGAGATGTAGAACCACAAACTTTAGAAGCTGTTTTAGTACAAGCTGCTGATGCAATATCTGCATCAAGACCTGGAGCAAGAAGAGAAACATTAGAAGCATACATAAAAAGATTAGAAAGCTTAGAAGCAATAGCAGATTCATTTGAAGGCGTAGATAAATCATTCGCAATACAAGCTGGTAGAGAAGTAAGAATAATGGTAAAACCAGAAAAAATTTCAGATGATCAAATGACACTATTAGCAAGAGATGTTTCAAAAAGAATAGAAGAAGAAATGGATTATCCGGGACAAATTAAAGTTAATGTTATTAGAGAAACAAGAGCAATAGATTATGCTAAATAGAAAAAACACGCAAGTAAATAGAAATATTTCTTGCGTGTTTTTATTATTTCTATTGTTAAAAATAAAAAAAGTGATATAATACCAATATAGAAAGTGAGATAATAATATGGAAAATTTTAAAATTGTTTTATTAAATTTATTAATTCCATTTTTAGGAACAACATTGGGAGCAGGAACAGTATTTTTTATGAAAAAAGAAATGACTTCAAAGTTAAAAAAAGCATTATCTGGGTTTGCGGCAGGAGTAATGATTGCTGCATCTGTATGGTCTTTATTATTACCGTCATTAGATATAAGCAAGAATCAAGGGAAGATTGAATGGTTACCTGCAACAATAGGCTTTATGATAGGAATAATATTTTTACTTATTTTAGATAGCATAATACCACATTTACATTATAAAAGTAATAAACCAGAAGGAATAAAAGCAAAAATAAAAGAAGAAATAATGTTAGTGCTAGCTGTAACATTACATAATATTCCAGAAGGAATGACAATAGGAGTAATATTAGCAAGTATCTTGATTGGTCAAAATGGAATAACAGAAGCAGGAGCTTTAGCATTAGCAATAGGACTTGCTATACAAAACTTTCCCGAAGGAGCAATTATATCAGCACCACTGAAAAGTAAAGGAGTAAGTAAAGGAAAATCATTTTTTTATGGGATGTTATCTGGAATAGTTGAACCAATAGCAGCAATAATAACAAT
Organism: uncultured Clostridia bacterium; assembly: GCA_944388725.1. Taxonomy (GTDB): domain Bacteria; phylum Bacillota; class Clostridia; order TANB77; family CAG-508; genus CAG-269. The sequence continues at coordinate 5,236 of CALXJW010000045.1, forward strand.
ATTATTAACAAGTATAGTAACTCAATTTTTACCTTATTTATTGTCATTTGCAGCTGGAGCAATGGTTTATGTTGTTATAGAAGAACTAATTCCCGAATCACAAGAAGGAGAGCACTCAAATATAGGAACAATTGGATTTTCTATTGGATTTATTTTGATGATGATATTAGATATAACATTGGGATAAAATATTGACACAAACAAACATATGTTTTATAATGTATGTGGTGATAAATATGCAAAAACAAATATTACATGTAGATGTTAATAATGCATTTTTAAGTTGGACTGCTGTAGATATGCTAAAACAAGGAAGTAATATAGACATAAGAGAAATTCCAGCAGTAATAGGAGGAGACGAAAGTCGAAGAGCGGGAATAGTATTAGCCAAAAGTCCAAAAGCAAAAATGTTTGGAATATCAACAGGAGAAACATTATATCAAGCAAGAATGAAATGTCCTAGGCTAAAAGTATATCCAGGAAATTACAAGATGTATAAACAATATTCAGAAAAATTATATCAATTATTATTGCAATATACAGATAAGATAGAAAGATTTAGTATAGATGAATGTTTTTTAGATATGACAAATACATTATTAGGAGATACATTATTAAATAAAGCATATGAAATAAATAAAAGAGTAAAAAAAGAATTAGGATTTACGGTAAATGTAGGAGTAGCACATAATAAATTATTAGCTAAAATGGCATCAGATTTTACAAAACCAGATAGAGTGCATACATTATTTGAAGAAGAAATACCATCAAAAATGTGGCCGCTTCCAGTATCAGACTTATTAATGTTAGGCAGAAAAACAATACCCAAATTATATAATATGAGAATAAAAACAATAGGTGATTTAGCTAAAACGGATAAAACATTAATGATAAAAAAATTTGGAAAACACGGATTAATGATGTGGGAATATGCAAATGGAATAGATAATTCGGAAGTAAATTATAAATTTGAAAAACCAAAAGGAATAGGTAATTCAACTACTCTTCCAGTAGATATAAGTGATATACCAAAATTAGAGGAAGTACTTTTAGCATTAACAGAACAAGTAACATATAGATTAAGAAAATACGGATTGTTAGCAAATGTAGTAAATGTTCAGCTTAGAACAAAAGATTTTGAAGATAAAACTCATCAACGAAAATTAGTACAAGCAACATCTAGTACAAAAGATATTTATATACAAGCAAAAGAATTATTACATGAAATGTATAAAATAGGTACACCAATAAGATTAATTGGAATGAGAGTTGATAATTTAATAGAAAAAGATGAATTACAGTTATCTTTTTTTAATCAAGAGAATACAGAAAAACAAGACAAGATTGATAAAGTTGTTGACGAATTAAAACAAAAATATGGCTATAATACCATAACAAGAGCAGGAAAATTACATTCTGAAGAAAAGATTAAGCTAAAAGACGTATAATAAAAAAGCTTGTAAAAAATACAATAATAATATATAATTTGAAATGTATTAATAAAAGGAGGTAAAACAAATGAATAAAAAAATTATAATAGGAATAGTTATAGCAATAGTACTTATAGTAATAGTGGGAGGAATAGTTGTTTTTGTACAAAATAAAAACAAATCCAAACCAGAAGATATATGGCAAAAATACATATCATGTATAAATGACAGAAATTATGAAGAAATGTATAATATGATAACAGAGGAATCAAAACAAAGAATAAGCCAAGAGGATTTTATTTCTAGAAATAAAAACATCTATGAAGGAATCGATATGACAGATATGAAAATAGAGATAACTGGAATAGAAGAACAAGATAAAACTACAACAAAAATATCATACAATTCAACAATGAATACAGAAGCAGGAGAAATCTCTTTTTCTAATCAAGTAAAACTAAATAAAGATAAAGAAAAGGATTATTTAATAACATGGAATTCTACATTAATATTTCCACAATTAAGTAATACAGACAAAGTAAGAATAAAAACAATTTCAGCAGAAAGAGGAGAAATATTAGACAAAAATGGAACTGTTTTAGCAGGCAATGGAACAGTATCATCAGTAGGAATAGTACCAGGAAAATTAGGGGAAAATAAAGAAACTAATATTGAAAAAATAGCTGAGCTATTAGGAACTACATCTGATGCAATAAATGATGAATTATCTGCATCATGGGTAAAAGATGACACATTTGTACCACTTAAAAAAGTAGCAACAACAGAAACAGAATTGAAAAATCAGTTATTACAAATACCAGGTGTAAAAATAACAAGTACATCATCAAGGGTATATCCATTGGGAGAAATAGCAGCACATTTAACAGGATATATAAGAACAATAACAGCAGAAGAATTAGAAGAAAATAGAGGAAAAGGATACAATAGTAATAGCTTAATAGGAAAAACAGGGTTAGAAAAACAATATGAAGAAAGATTAAAAGGAAAAGACGGAGTAGAAATATATATAGAAGATTCACAAGGAAATAGAAAATCAGAAATAGCAAAAATAGATGTACAAGATGGAGAAGATATCAAGTTAACAATAGATGCAAATTTACAAACGGAAATTTATAATAAAACAAAAGATAATAAAGGATTCTTTGTAGTAATGGAACCAAAAACAGGAGCAATATTAGCATTAGTAAGTACACCATCATATGATGTAAATAAATTTGTTTTAGGAATGACTGATGAAGAATGGAATGAAATAAATACTGATGAAAATAAACCAATGTTAGCAAGATATTTACAAAAATGGTGTCCGGGTTCAACATTTAAACCAGTAACAGGTGCAATAGGTTTAACAACTAATTCATTAAGTACAGAAGATACATTTTCATATAATGGATTAAGTTGGCAAAAAGATGAGAGTTGGGGAAATTATAATGTAACAACATTAACTGCTTACAACGGACCAAAAAATTTAAGAAATGCAATAATATATTCTGATAACATTTATTTTGCACAAGCAGTACTAAAAATAGGAAAAGACAATTTTATTAATACATTAAATAAATTAAAATTTAATGAAACAGTAGATTTTCCATTATCTCTTGCAAAATCACAATATTCAAATACAGATACAATAGATTCAGAAACATTATTAGCAGATAGTGGCTACGGTCAAGGACAAATACTTGTAAATCCAATACATATGGCATCAATTTATTCTGCTTTTGCAAATGATGGTAATATGATAAAACCATATTTAGAATATGAAGAAAACAAACAAGTAGAATATTTAGTAGAAAATGCATTTACAAAAGATGCTGCAAATATTATAAAAGATGATTTAATACAAGTAGTAGAAACAGTTGGAGGAACTGCACATGATATGAAAGTAGATGGAAGAACAATTGCAGCAAAAACAGGAACAGCAGAACTAAAAACATCAAAAGAAGAGGAAGCAGATATTTTAGGATGGATAGATTGTTTTTCTACAGACAGTAACAATAATCAAATGGTTATTATAAGTATGATAGAAGATGGAAGAGATGCAGGTGGAAGCAGATACTTAAAAGGTATTATAAAAACATTATATTAATAGAATAAGTAAACAAACACATACAATTTTCATAAAATAATATGGGAGGGAAATTGTATGTGTTGTAAATTTGATATATGCAAAATTTTATCTACAATTATATTTATATTTCTTATATTAATACTAATTGTATGTATGAATTGTTCAAATACAGAAGATAAAAGTATTTTAACAGCAGTAGCTACAACAGGTGATAATACAGATTTAGGAAATGCAATAATAAAATTTAGTAAAAACAACATAGTAGAAGGCACTGCTATTAGTCATCAAGAAGGAACTAGCGAATTTAATATAAACGAAACTGGTATTTATCAAATATCTTATCAATTATATGGAGTAAATAATGCTAATGAAACATTTAATTTTAATGTAATTATTTTAAAAAATGGTGCAACTATAAATGAAACACTTAATTCTAGTCCTGTATTAACAGATGATATTAATAATAGAATGACTTTAACAAGTACAGTAATATTAAGTTTAAATGCAGGAGATGTTATACAATTAGGTGGAACTTCATTAGAAGACATTTTATATACAGATGCTAGAATGGATATAGTAAAAATTAGATAAAAATAGTACAATTCAAAAGAGCAGTTATAGCATCATATAATATTTTATGATATTATTAATATAGCATATATAAATTTTAGTTAGAAAGGAGAAAAACTATGAGCTTTTTAGGAAATATATTATGGTTCATTTTTGGAGGTTTCTTAAGTGGATTGTCATGGGTAATATCAGGAATATTGTGGTGTATAACAATAATAGGAATTCCTTATGGAAAACAATGTTTTAAATTCGCAACATTATCATTTGCTCCATTTGGAAAAGAAATTGAATATGGCGGAGGAGTTTTATCTGTAATTGCTAATATAATATGGATAATTTTCTTTGGAATTCCAATGGCGTTAGAAAATTTACTTTTTGGATGTTTATGGTGTATAACAATTGTAGGAATCCCATTTGGAATACAATTCTTCAAAATTGCAAAATTAGCTTTAGCTCCTTTTGG
>CALXJW010000046.1 GCA_944388725.1 uncultured Clostridia bacterium
GGAAATTCTGGAGACACAACATTAGTATCTGCAGAAGGTGATTCAATATTTAGTAGTTTAAATATATTAAATAGTTATATCGGAAAAGAAATTAATTTATCTCATTGTAGTGTTGTTGTATTTTCAAAAGAATTTGCTCAAAACGGAATTTCTACAGAAATCTATAGTTTAATAAATAATGAAGAATTTAGACCAACTACCAATCTTGTTATAAGTAATTGTGATGCATATGATTATTTAAGTAATGTTAATCCAAATATAGAAAAACTCGCAACAAAATATTACGATACTTTTTCTATTACAAATAAATTTACTGGATATATTTCAGATATAACTGTAGGAGAATTTTATAATAATTTGAATTCAGATACATGTTATGGAACTGCTATTTTAGGAGGAATTAATTCAACAAAAGAAGGCGAAAATTCTAGTAGTGCAGATTCTTCTAGTAGTGAATCTTCTTCAAATAATAGTACAAATTCATCTAGTGAAGAAGCAGCATCTTCTGAAAAAATAGCAGAAAAAGAAAATTCAAATAATATTATTACTAATCCTGAAGATTTACTTGCTGGTAATAGTTCTATTGTAGGCAAACGTACTTCTGAGAATATAGGACTTGCTGTTTTTAATGATGATAAATATTGTGGAGAATTAACTGCAATGGAATCTCTTTGTCACTTATTAATAACAAATGATGTAGATTCCTGTATTGTTTCTATAGATAATCCTTTAGCCCAAAATCAAAAAATGGAATTAAATTTATTTTGTATACAAAATACTAAAGTTTCTGTCGATATAGAAAATAATATACCTCATATTTATATTAATTTAGAAGTAGATGCTGATATATTAACACTTAATAATGATACTGATTATCAATCGAATTCTATTTTAGAAAAAATTTCTAATTCTACTAAAAATTATTTAGAAAAAGAAATGTATGATTATCTTAATAAAGTATCTAGAGAATATGGAACTGATATTGATAACTTTGGAATGAAAGCAACATCAAAATTTACCACTATTCCAGAATGGAAAGAATATAACTGGTTAGAAAAATTTAAAACAGCTGAATTTAATGTAAATATTAATGTAAATGTTGTTTCAAGTTTATTAGTCACAAAAACATAATTTAGCCATCCTTAAATCCTTCTCCTAATACCTCTCTTGCATTTGCTACAACAATAAAACATCTTTCATCAATTTCTTTTGCTAAACTTTTTATTTTTGTAATGTCTCCTCTGGATGCAGCACAAATGAGTACCATTTTATTATTATTACTATACATTCCTTTGCCATATAGACCAGTAACTCCTCTTTTAACATCTTTTGTTATCGCTTTAGATATTTCTTCATTTTTATCTGATATAATAAATAATAATTTGGTATAATGAACTCCTTCAAAAATGATATCTACTAATTGTCCATATAAATATATAGCAATAACAGAATATAATCCAATTTCAATTTCTTTAAAAAATATAACATTTAAACCTATAATTATCATATCTAATAACATTAGATACTTACTCATTGTTATATGAGAATTATAGGTTTTTATTAAATTTGCGATTAATTCTGTACCTCCTGTAGAGGCACCAACCTTTAATATAATAGCTGTTCCTATTCCAATTATTACACCACCATATATACAAGCTAAAAATCTATCTGTTGTTACAGGAGGATATTTATCCATAATATCTATAAATATTGATAAACTTGTTGTCCCAATTATTGATTTTATAAAAAATTCTTTTCCGATTTTATATCCTGCGAATAAGAATAATGGTATATTTAACGCAAAAGTTAAAGCTCCCATTGGAATATTTAACAAATAATAGGTTATTGTTGCAATTCCAGCAAATCCTCCAGATGATAATTGATTTGGAAGCAAAAAAGAAGAAATTCCAAATGCCATAATTGCTGATCCCACTATTGTTCCTATAATATCTATACTTGTCTTTTTTAATTTCTTTATATTCATAAAAAATCACCTATATTACAATTATTTGTAATTTTAGGTGATTTTATTCTTATATTATACTACTATCTTTTCTCCTGTTTCTATATTATAATCTTCTATTGTTGATTGTGGTGCTATTTTTAAAACATCTGTAAAATCATATACAATGTATGAAATTGGTTGGTCAGAACTCATTTTTCTACTTTCTTCTTTAATTATAGGTTCTATAGTTTCTTCAAAATCTAAAACTGACATCTCATAAGAATTTCCAAACTCATAATATGTTATATATGTTTCATCAGTTGCATATTGCGAAACTGTAATATGATAGTTTAAAATATAAAATTCTTTTGGATTTTTTTGTGTTTCTTGTTTTACTTTTTCAATTTCCGCTTCTATATCTTTTATTTTTTGATTTATTAAATTATCTGTAAATTCATCTTTTTCTGATAAATAATCTATTACTATATCTATATAATAATTTTCAGTTTGCTCATATTTCAAATAATAAAATCCAGTATTTTCTCTTTCAACAAAATTATATATTTGCTTTAGCCCAATATTATTATTTTCAAATATATCTTCTTCTTTTAAATATCTATTATATATTGCTATATATTCATAGTAGTCTTCTATTTGCATTACTATATATGTATTATCTTGACTATATAAATATATATATATTGGAGAAAAAGTAAATTGTGATATTTTTCCTTTTTTATAATCCATTATATATTCTGCACATTCATCTTCAATATTTCCATAATTTTCAACAATATAATTTCCTTGTAATGTTTGTTCTGATTTTTCATTTACATTCCAATAATATACTGCATTTCTTAAAATATCTTCTATAGGTGCATCTGATGTAAATAACTTATCTATTGTAATTTCTTCTCCAGTTGTCAAATCAAAATTTAATGTTTTAAAACCATTATAAAATTCATCACTATTACCTGACTCTTTAGCATAATAGCTAATATACATTGATAATGTATTTGCAAAATTACCCCTTATAGTTGTTACAACTGAAATGTTTTCTACAAAATTAATATCACTTATATCATTTTTGTATATATTTAAAGCTGTATCTTCTATTTTTTTATTTACAATGTTCTGTATTTCTTTATTTTTTAATCCTTCTATTTGATAATATTCTATTTCTATCTTATCCTCAGAATAATTTTTTGAATTAATTATCAAATCATTTTGATTGTATTTTCCATTAAAGTCTACACCTGTTACATCTTTTTCTACTACTGTTTCTTCTTGTTTAGTTTCTTCTTCTTTTTCTTTTATATCAATATTATCATAAATTATTAGTAAAAAAGTTATTATTATACATAAAATAGAAAATATTGTTACGAAAATAATTTTGGCTTTAATAGTTTTGAACATATCCTGCCTCCTTCGCTACAGCTTGACCTCTTTCTGATTTCATAGCTTCTAGTAGTTTTCTAGCAGGACTATCTATTGATTCATCTTTTCTTATTACTGCATAATATGCAGTCTGTATATCATATAAGCCATTTTTTATATTTTCATATGTTGGTTGAACTCCATTTATTCCTAATAATTTTATTGAATCTTTTGTATACATTGTTGTTACATAATAATAATATGAATATCCAATTGCAGAATCTTTATTATCATAATCAGATATTACATCCACTATGTCTGTCATACTTTCTTGTACATGTTCTCTTACCGGGTCTACTATCTTTATTCCTTTCATAACTAATTCCAACATTCCAGACTGACTGCCTGAATTTTCTGGTCTTTGGTATGCAATTATTTCTGCATCTTTTCCTCCAAGATCTTTCCAATTTGTAATCTTTCCTGAATAAATATCTTGTACTTGTTTTAATGTCAAATCTTCAACTGGATTTTCCTTATTTACAAAAAATACAAAAGCTTCTTTAACTATTGGTACTATTTCTAATTCCACATTTTTTTCTTTAGCTAATTCTTGTTCTTCTTCAGATGGATATGTTACTAATATTAAATCTGTATCTCCATTAATTAAATTAACATATGCTTGATGCGTTTTATTATGATTTACTTCTACTTCATTTATATCAGTCCCCGTAAAATTTGCTTTAAATGCTTCTGCTAATGGCAAGGTTGCAGTTGAACCATCTATTCTTGGATAATTTTCTAATGAAAATATTGGTTCTTCTATTTTTTCTTCTTCTATTTTTTCTTGTGTAAAATACATATACGCCATAACACAAGCAACTATGACTAAAATCACTATTATACCTAATAATACATTTATTTTTACATTATTTTTTTCCATAAACATTCCCCTTATCTTTTATTTATAATCTTCTAGAAATTCCGGATATTTCTCTAATATTTTAATATCTAATTTTCCTTGTTTAATATCTTTACTTTGTTTTACTATTAAGTCTAAATTATACATTTCTTTTAATTTTTCTATATTTTCTCTTTTATGCCCTATTACATTATTTGCATCTTGAGGATTTACTGTAACTTCTACTTTTTTAACTTTTACATTTAATTGTTTTATTTTTTCTAATATCACATCATACCATAATCCTGATTCTACTAATTGTCTAAAAGCTGGATGGTATGGTCCGGGCAACAACTTCACTTTTTTCGTTTTGCGGATCTGATATTTCGTCTGTATTTTGTAAACCTATTCTTATTACTTCTATTCCTTTTTTACTAAATAATTTCACTAATTCTTTTGATGTTTCTACAGCTTGTACTACTGTTAAAGGTGTATATTTCCCCTCTAAATATTCTTTTTCTAATCTTGTATTTTTTATTACTAATACTGGATATATTCTAACCATTTTAGGTTTTAATTTTATTAATTGTTTGGCTGTATTTATTTCGTCTATCCTTGTACTTTCAGGTAATCCAACCATCATTTGATGTCCTAATTTAAAACCATACCATCTAATTAATTTTGATGCTTTCTTTACATCTTCGAATGTGTGTCCTCTATTACTTCTTTTTAAGACATAATCACTTGCTGATTGAACTCCTAGTTCTATTGTTTCTACTTTATATTTTTTTAATCTTTTCAAAATAGTTTTATCTATATAGTCTGGTCTTGTTGATATTCTAATACTGTCAATTTTGCCTTGTTTTATATATTCATATGCAGTTTCCAAAAATTCTTCTTGCTTTTCTACTTCTATTCCTGTAAAGCTTCCTCCGAAAAAAGCAACTTCTTTATTTGCCTCTTTATCTCTTATATTTTCTAGATAAAAGTCAATTGTATTTATAATATCATTTTTTGTTATCATTTTTTGTTGTCCACTTATTGATTTTTGATTACAAAAAATACAATCATTTGGACACCCTAGATGTGGTACAAATATTGGTATTATATATTGTTTTTTCATATTCTCACCTTCTAATTCAAATTTTCTAAAGCTTTTCTTGCCGCCTCCATTTCTGCCATCTTTTTTGACTTACCTATTCCTGTTGCTAATATGTGGCCATTACATTCAACTTCTGCTTCAAATGTTTTGTCATGCTCTGGACCTATTTCTCTGATTATATTGTACTTAATTTTAACTTCTCCGTTTTCTTGCAATTTTTCTTGTAGTACTGTTTTATAATCTTTTTGTCCTACATGTTCACTTGCAATTTTTATTTCATCTTTTAAATTTTCTATTATAAATTTTTTAGCATATTCTAATCCACCATCAATATATATTGCGGCGATTACCGCTTCTACACTATCTGCAAGTATTGCAGGTTTAGTAGCTCCTCCTGATTTTTCTTCTGACTTACCAAGATATAAAAAATCACTAAAATTATGCTTTTGTGCTACCTTATGCAAACTTTTTTCACACACTACTGTTGCTCTAACTTTAGTCATTTCTCCTTCTCTTAAATTTTTATAATTTTCAAACAAGTAATCACTTGTTACAAACTCTAATATACTATCTCCTAAAAATTCTAATTTTTCATTACTTTCTATATTGTGTTCATACGCATATGATGTGTGTGTTAATGCTTTTTTTAATAATTGTTTATTATTAAATTTATATCCAATTTTTTCCTCTAAATTTTCCATCTATTTTTTCCTTTCTTTGATAAATCTATTATATACTATTTTGAAATTTTTTCAAGATTTTAGGCAAAAAAAATGAGGTCATTTTTATATGACCTCTCGCTATTAAACATTTTCTTTTATGTAATCTACTACATCTCCTACAGTAACAACTTTTTCTGCATCAGCATCTGGAATTTCTATGTTGAATTCCTCTTCTAATGCCATTACTAATTCTACTATATCTAAAGAATCTGCACCTAAATCATCTATGAAAGATGCTTCCATTGTTACAGATGTTTCAGCGACTCCTAATTGTTCTACAATTATTCCTTTTACTTTTTCAAAAATTTCTTCTGAACTCATAACAAGTTCACCTCCTCCCAAGTGTTAAATGATATATTCATTTAATATTTCATTTCCATCTTTATCATTTATATTATATGTTTATAATTTTGTCAAGCATATTTATAATATTTTTTATTTTTTATACTGAGTATTCAAATTTTATATATTTTCTTCTTTTCTTTGTTTTTGAAATTCTTCAATCATCTTATCAACAGCTTTATTTTCAACAAATTTTTCTGCTTGTTTGATTGTATATTCAAAAAGTCTTTCATCACTACTTCCATGAGCTTTTACAACAGGTTTTTTTACTCCTAGGAATAATGCTCCACCATATGTTTTATAATCCATTGTTTTTTTAAATCTATTTATTGCTGGTAAACATGGTATTGTACAGATTTTTGAGATTAAATTTTGTGTTAAACTTTCTGTTAATGTTCTTTTTACAAATTTACCTAATCCTTCTGTGGTTTTTAAAAAGACATTACCTGTAAATCCATCTGTTACAATAGCATCTATTTTTCCAGAAAATGCATCTCTTCCTTCTACATTTCCCACAAAATTTATATTCAATTCTTCTGATTTTTCTTTCAATAATTGATAACTTTCTTTTACTAATTCATTTCCTTTTGTTTCTTCTGTTCCTATATTTAATAACCCAATTGCTGGATGTTCTATTCCGAATGTATTTCTTAAATATATTGTAGACATCTGTGCAAATTGCAATAGGTTAATTGGTTTGCAATTAGTATTTGAACCTGCATCTATTAATAATAATTGACTTTTATATGCTGGTAATATTCCTGCAAGTGCTGGTCTATCAATTCCTTTTATTCTTCCTACTAATAGTGTTGCTCCTGCAAGTAATGCTCCCGAATTTCCTGCAGATATAAATACATCTCCTTCATCTTGTTTTAACATATTAAATCCAACTACCATTGATGAATCTTTTTTATGTTTTATTGCTACTGTGGGCTGATCTTCCATTTCAATTGTTTCTGTTGCATTTTTTATTTTTAATCTTGGTGAAATCTCCTCTATTTCTTTACCATAAAATTCTTTTATTTTACTTCTTATTATATCTTCTTTTCCTATTAACGTTACTTCTGCTTTTATTTGATTTATTGCTTTTATTGCTCCTTTTATATTTGCATCAGGTGCATTGTCTCCTCCCATTGCGTCTAGTAAAATATTCATGTTGCTTCCTCCTAATATTTATGATTATTCAAGATGTTTCTATTTTATTATTGTTTTTTGAAAAAAGCAATAGTTTTATAAAATAATTTATTAAAAAAATGTATAGTAATTTCCTTTAGATTATATAAAATAAAAATTGTACTAATACTTATAATTTAGACTTGTAATTTTATATTTAAATTCATTTATCGTATGAAAAAATTAAAAAATTAAAGTTTGACTAATATTTTAAAATTAAATTTTAGGAATTAAAGTTTTTGCTAATTATATTAGAGTATTCAAATATAAAAGAATAGCAAATTAGAAAAAATCATTTTCCCTTTGCTATTCTTTTATTCCTTTTTCTTAGCTACTTTTTCGGCAACCTAATTTTTAGATATTAGTACTTAAACTTTTTATCGTATATCTAAATCCACTCCAGTATCTGTTCCTTGTTCCTGCCCAGGAGTACTTGGCTGTTGTGGGCTCTCTGATATTCTTTCTAATTCGAATTTTTTCATCGTTGCACTAGCAAGTAATATGCCCTTTTCTTCGCTTGATAAAGTAGGATCTTTTTCAATTTTTGCTATTGTTTCTTCAAGCTTTTGTGATGATTGTGCACAGTTTATTACATCTTGCCATAACATGCATTGATCGCTTACTTTTACTCGTTCTTGTAATGGATTTTCCTTTCCAGCTAACGTTTCATCCAATTCATCACTGATATCTTCAGCCATATGTTGTGCGGACATTCTTTGTCTACCCTCTTTCTTTCCTGTCCTCTCTCCCTTAGCTTGTTTCATTGCTTGTTTTCTCTCTTGTTCTAAATTCTTAATACATTCTCTATAACTTCTGTTTGTTGCTCTCTCTTCTTCTTTTTGTTGTCTCTTAAACTCTCTATCTTCTAGCTTTTCTTCTATATATGATTTTGCTTGTTCTCCTATTGTCCTAAAAAAGCTAGCAATTCCCGGTAAAAAATTAACTTTTCGTCTTAAAAGCATTGATTTTTCTTCTATAGTATATTTAATTTGTTGTTTTCTATAATCTTTTTGACCATTTTTTAAATCATCTTGTGCTTGTTCTAATTCATCATATAATGACTCAAGTTCTTTTCTTTTTTCCGCCATAGCTTCTATTCTTTGTGCTGCTTGCTGAGATTCAGTATGAGGACTTTGTTTTAATTTTTCTACTAGATTATCAATACCACCAGTCTGTTTCACGAATTGTTGTGGATACATAAAATATTGAGATTCTGCATCATATTCTTCATTTCCTCTTAATTCCATTTGCAATCTTTTTATTTTATTTGTCATTAAGGCAACACTATCCAAAGCATCTGCATCATTCTCTTCTTTGTCTAGTTTTAAATTATCTCTTAATCCTTGATAATAATCTTTAATGTTATTTAAATCAATTTCTTTTTGAATCCTTGCTATTAACCTTTTAACCTTAAAAGATAATAAATGTCTTTTTAGCGGACTTTTTTCTGTTTCAATTTTCTGTGTTAATAAATCAATTTTATCAAGTAATTTTTGGGATTTTTTTGATAATTCTGAATTCTCTTCCATTATATTCCTCCTTTTATTTTTCATTATTTTGTAGTTTCTTTAACAATTCATTTAATTTTCTTTTACATCTTATCAATGTTTCTTGATCAACTCCTTTAAAGTCTTCGTCTGTAAATTCGATTCCATATTCTTCGAATACAATCTTGTCATCTTCATTTTTCATAATATTTTTCTCCTCTCTTTTGTAAAAATACAATCATACATTTTTATTATACAATATTTTACTTTTTTTGTCAATTTTTTTATGTATACAAATTAAAAAGAGCCAAATCTATTATTTGACTCTCTTTATTATATTCTAATTATTGAATTATATCAGCAACAACACCTGAACCAACTGTTCTTCCACCTTCACGTATAGCGAATCTTAATCCTTTTTCTATAGCGATTGGTGTAATTAATTCAATTGTCATTGAAACGTTATCACCTGGCATAACCATTTCTGTTCCAGCAGGTAATTCGATAACTCCTGTTACGTCTGTTGTTCTGAAATAGAATTGTGGTCTATATCCATTGAAGAATGGTGTATGTCTTCCACCTTCTTCTTTAGTTAAAACGTAAACTTCTGATGTGAATTTTGTATGTGGATTGATTGTTCCTGGTTTACATAGTACTTGACCTCTTTCGATGTCTTTTCTATCAATACCTCTTAATAATGTTCCTATATT
>CALXJW010000047.1 GCA_944388725.1 uncultured Clostridia bacterium
TTTAAGCCAAAAAAGTTTATATAGAAACAAATTTTCCATATAAACTTTTTATTTTACATATTCTTATTTTTATTTTTACGTAAAAATGCTGGTATATCTAAATCGCCTTGTGATGAATTCATATCTGAAGATGATGGTTTTGAAGTAGATTTTGTATCCCAATTTTTTGTTACAAAGCTATTTACATTTGATGGGCTTCTTACTTCATTTTTTTCAAATCCTGTAGCAATAACTGTTATTTGTATTTCATCCTTCATATCTGGATCTGTTACTGTACCAAATATAATGTTAGCTTCTGGATCTACACTGCGTTGAACCAATTCTGCTGCAGTATTTACTTCATGTAATCCTAAATCTTCACCACCAGTAATGTTTATAATAACTCCTCTTGCGCCTTCTATTGATGTTTCTAGTAATGGGCTTTGTACTGCTTGTTTTGCTGCATCTTCTGCTCTATTTTCTCCAGATGCTCTACCAATTCCCATATGTGCCATTCCTGTATTTAACATTATTGTTTTTACATCTGCGAAGTCAAGATTTACAGTTCCTGTAACAGCAATTAAATCAGATATTCCTTGAACACCTTGTCTTAATACATCATCTGCCATTCTAAAAGCTTCATTTATTGAAGTTTTTCTATCTATTATTTGTAGTAATTTATCATTTGGTATTACTACTAAAGAATCTACTTTTGCTTTTAAACTTTCTATTCCTCTTTCAGCTTGAGAAAGTCTTTTCTTACCTTCAAATGTAAATGGTTTTGTAACAACACCTATTGTTAATATTCCCATTTCTTTTGCACATTGTGCTACTATTGGTGCAGCTCCTGTACCTGTTCCTCCCCCCATTCCGGCTGTAACAAATACCATATCTGCCCCTCTTAGTGTTTCTGCTATTTCCGACTTGTTTTCTTCAGCAGATTGAGCTCCAATATCAGGATCTGCTCCAGCTCCAAGTCCTCTTGTTATTTTTTCACCAATTTGAATTTTTGTACCTGCTTTTGATTTTTGTAAAGCTTGTCTATCTGTATTTACAGCAATAAAATCTACACCTTTTATTCCTGCTTCTATCATTCTATTTACTGCATTGTTTCCGGCTCCACCTACTCCTATTACTTTTATAGTAGCTGTCCCATCCATCATTGTTACGTCTTCATACTCCATCATAAAGATTTCCTCCCCATATAAATATATTATTAAAATTAAGAACTTTTTTATGAATAAAAGAACTCTTTTATTCTTTCTATTAAAACTTGAAACATATTCTCATTTACTTGAGAATCAATTTTGCTTGATACTGATTTAGCAAATGGTCTAGCTGCAATATAGCGAACTAGTGCATAACTAGTTCTAAATTCTGATTTTACTGTACTAACAGCTCTGCCTGTAGACATTTTCACAGGAATATTCAAATTAATTTTTCCTGCTACATCGCTTTTATTTATATTTGTTATTCCTCTTCCTGTTAGAATAACAGTATTAATATTTGATTTTACATTATGACTTGTTATATCTTTATTTACAATTGTAAATATTTCTTCTATTCTTGCTTCTATTATCTCTATTAATTCTGAGCTTTTTATAACTTTATTTCTTGTTTCATCTTTGCAAGTATTTAACATTATTTCATTGTCATTATCAATAAACGACTTTAATGCTAGTCCATATTGTTTTTTTAATTTTTCAGCCTCTTCTTCTGAAATATTTAGAACTAGTGATATATCATTTGTAATATTATCCCCACCTAATGGAATTGTATTTGTATATATAAAGGTGTTTCCTTCAAATAATCCTATTTCTGTATTTCCAGCCCCAATATCTAATAACATTACATTATCATATAATTCGTTTGTATCTAACATTAGATTTCTTTCTGCTAATGCGGTTGGAACAATTCCATCAATTTCTATTCCTACTCTTTTAAAAATTGAAGATAATTGTTTTACATATTCTTTATCTGCTAATATAACTTGAGCTTTTAGTGTAAAATTAGCGCTTAAATTTCCTACAGGATCTGTTACTACTTTTCCATTATCAAGCACTATTTCTGATGGTACTATATCTATTATTGTTTTTCCTTCTGGTATTTCTATATCTTTAGCTTGCATAATTGCACTTTGTACATCTTTTAATGATATTCCTGCAAATTTATCTTTTAATTCTTTTACAACACTATTTTGAACAATTGTTACATATTTACCTAAAATAGTTACATACGCTGAATTTATTTTAAATTTTGCTTCATCTTCAGCATCTTTGATTGTTTTTGCAATACTTAGGCTAATTTCTTCTTCATTAATTATTTTACTTTTTTTTAGCCCTGAGCATTTACATTCTGTACTACATATAGTTTCTATTTGTCCAAAATTGTTAACTTCTCCTACAACTGTGCACACTTTAGACGTACCTATATCAATACCAACTATGATATCTCCTATTGCCAAAGTAATTCCTCCAATTTATTTTTGTTTTATTAGTGTTATATATATTACATTTTAAAAAAAATGTCAATACAATTTGAAATATTTTTGAAATATTTTTGTAATATTTGTGAAATAATTTGTAATATTTTTGTAATGTATTATTTCGCTTTTTCTTCTTTATTTTTATTATTTACTTGAAGTTTCTCTGTCCATTTTTCAATATAATATCTTCTTATTATTGTTAAATTTGTAAACATTCTTCCAACAAAAACCACTAGCGCTGCTAAATATATATCTATATTTAATTTTTGTCCAAGATATGTTAATGCTATTGAAAGTATACTGTTACAAAAAAATCCTGATATGAATATTGTTAAATCGAAGTTTTTCTTTAAAACAGAAGTAATACCTCCAAATACAGAATCTAATGCTGCAACAACAGCAATTGCTAAAAATGTTGAATATGTATAAGGAATAATTGGTGCATTTATACCAATTAAAGCTCCTATTATACATCCAACTATTATTCCTATCACTATCATTTTATTTCCTCCTAATTTATATATTTAGTACCAAATGTACCATCATATTTCTCAATTAATATTTTATCGCTTTCCTCTACATCCACACCATATCCAAGTTCACTTAATTCAGCTCCTCTTCCGCCTTTTCCCATAACAGCACTTTTTAAATATTCTTGATTTCCTATTGCTTTTATTACATATGGTGATAATAATCTTTGACCATTGACTTTTATAATTGAACTATCTAACAATACAATATCAGACATAGCAACTATTCTTTGATCATTAATCGAAATTGCTTCTGCTCCTGCTTCAAATAATTGATTTACAATAACTAATAAATCCTCATCATATATTGGTTCTGAATTTTCTCCATCTGAAGAATCTGTATATGATTTATCTGTTAATATTATTTGGATTCCCTGTCCTTGTACATCTGTCTTTCCTAGCAATTTGTTTATTTCTTCTAGTTCTTTTTCTAACAAATTAGCAGTTTTTTCATCAGATTCTTTTTCTTCTTGATATTCTGAAATTTTTTGAGTAATTTCTTGATGTTTTTCATTTAACTCGTCATATTTTTCTTGCCAATTTGCTAATTCTATTCTAAGTTCTGATTCTCTCATGCTCTCTATTGCTGTTATGTCAGTTTGTCTTACTACTTTAAATTGCATAAACATAACTAACATTAATGTAAAACATGCTATAGCTATTGTTATTGTCATCACCAGTTTTTCTTTTTTTATTTTTATTTTCATAATCTCCTCCATATTTATTTACTTTCTGCATATTCAAATTTAATTACACCTGTATATTTTGGAATAGTTATCTGATCTGATTTGCTTACATTTACAGTTATTCCTCTTTGTTCTAGATACATTAAATATCCACCATATCTTTTAACATTTATAAGATATTCTGGCAATCCTATTGCTTTTATTTCAAATGGAGCTCCAACTTTTATTCCATTAACTTTTATAACATTTCCATCACATTCAATTGCTGTTGTTGCTATAATTCTTTGATCATTTATTGATATAGCCTCTGCTCCAGCATTTTTTAACTCATTAATTACTTTTATCACATCCATATCATGTACTAAGGCACTATTGGGATCTAATATATAATTATTAGATGTTAATAATTGATTATCATTTAATGTTACTATTATGCCTTGTCCAGTTACTTCTGCCAATCCTAATATTTTATTTCCTTCTGTTATATTTTTTTCTAATTCTTCTAAATCACTATTATTGCTTGCTGCATTATTTCTTTCCTCTTCAAGTTGATTTTCAACTTGTTCTAAATCAGAATATAAATTATCATATTTTTCTTTTGTTTTAAGAATTTCGTCTCTTAATTTATTTTCTATTTCATTTGTACTTGTAGTTGATGTTCCTATATTATTTATTGTTTTTATTTGGATTGATATTCCTAATGATAACAATAAGCACATACATCCAATTATAATACTAATTTTATATTTATTTTTCATTTTGGCTCCTTTCTAATTTGCGCTAAAATATGGTTTAAATCCTTCATTTAAATTACCATTAACAAATATAGTTCCTTTTTTTCCTTCTTCTTTTTCTAATATAGCTTGTACATATAACATTTTTTCGTGTATTGTTGTACTAGTTACATTACCTAAGTTTATTATAATATTTTGTTCTTCTAAATATAAAATATATTCTTCTTTAGTTGATATTTGAGTTATTTTATCTTTTATTTCAATTTTTTGTGCTTCATCTAAAATATGTAATATATTTTCCATTTTTTCTAAATCATTTTCTTCTAATCTTGTTATTTCTTTTGCTCTCTCCTCCGTAATTTCAAATCCAGTTATTGTTATATAATTTAATTTTTCTGTTGAAGAATCTAAAATATTCCCTTGTTGATCTATATATATGTATGTTCCTAAATCTGTTAATATTTGAAATTCTTTGGTTCTTTCAGTTATTTCTATTTTTATCTGATTTGGATATATTTTCGTTATTTTTACATCTTCTATATATGGATTCTGTTTTATTCTTACTTTTGCTACTAAGTTAAATGTTAGAAAAATATTATCATTTAACTTTATATTTGATAAATTGTATATTTCTTCTTGTGTTAATTGATTATTTCCATTAATAACTATATTTTTTATATTGAATTGATCTGAAGTAAATAAATATGCACAACATAAAATAATTAATAATAATATTATTATTACTATTAAAAGCATTCTTCTTTTCTTTCTTTTCTTTAATTCAAATTCTTTTTGCTTATTTGTTTTATATATTGAACGTTTTTTAGTCATATTTACTCCTTTCTTTTGTATCATTCAATAATTGCCTTTAGTATTTTATCACATTTTATAGTGTTTTTTCTATACTTTTTGTAAAAAATATACAGTTTTTTTATAAAAAATAAAATAGCATTTATTTAAATGCTATTCTATTTTTCCAATGTTATATTGGCTCCTATCTTTTTTAATTTATCCTCTATATTTTCATAACCTCTTAATATATAATGAATATTATCTATTTGGGTTATACCTTTAGCATATAATGCTTCAACTATCATAGCCGCTCCTCCTCTTAAGTCTGTCGCAATTACATTAGCTCCCTGTATTTTTTTTGTTCCTTTTATTATTGCTGTTCTTCCTTCTATTTTAGCTTTTACACCCATTCTTGATAACTCTTGTAAATATTTATATCTATTTTCGAAAATATTTTCTGTTATAATTGATGTTCCTTTTGCTGTTGATAGCATGGCACCAAATATTGCTTGCATATCTGTTGGAAATCCCGGATATGGCATAGTTTTTATATCAACACCTTTTAACCTTCTAGGAGCTATAATTTTTATAAAGTTTTTTCCTTTTTCTAATTTACAATTTGCTTCTTCCAATTTGTCTACTACTGGCTTTATATGTTCTAGATTTATATTTGTTATTGTTATATTTCCCCCTGATACGGCACCTATAACTAAATATGTACCCGCTTCTATTCTATCTGGCATTATATTATAACTTGTTTCCGCTAATTTTTTTACTCCAATTATCTCTATTTTATCTGTTCCTGCTCCTTTAATCTTTGCTCCCATTTTATTTAGCATTTTTGATAAATCTTCTATCTCTGGTTCTTTTGCTGCATTTGTTATAATTGTTTTTCCTTCACACATTACTGATGTCAATATTATATTTTCTGTTGCTCCAACACTTGGAAAATCCAAATTAATTTCGTTTCCTACAATTCTTTCTGCATGACACGATATTTCTCCATATTCTTCCTCTAATTCTATACCTAATTTTTCAAAAGCTTTTAAATGTAAATCTATTGGTCTTGAACCAATATCACACCCTCCTGGATATGAAAATCTTGCTTCTTTATATCTGCCTAATAATGCTCCTGCTAAAATAACTGATGACCTCATCTGTCTCATTAAAGTTTCAGGAATTTTAAATTTATGTATATTACTAGTATCAATTATTACTTTATTATTTTTTTTAGTTACTTTTCCCCCAATTTCCTTTAAAATCTCAAACATTGTACTTACATCCTGAATCTTGGGAACATTATATAATGTTGTTTTACCTTTATTTAAAATAGTTGCTGCAATTATTGGCAATGCAGCATTCTTAGAACCAGATATTTTAACTTTTCCCTCTAACTTTTTTCCACCTTGAATTATAAATTTTGACATTTTCCCACCTCTTTTTCTTTTATGTTATATTTTATGTAATTATGAAGATTTTGTGAATTTAATTGTTTTTTTATTTATATTATTGTACAATGTATATATTATTTTATGGAGGATTTATATGGAAAAAAATATCGAAAAAAAAGAAAAAAAGAATTTCACAATACTTGGAATAAATATATGGGAAATATTATCTTATTTTATTATTTATAGCATAGCTGGTTTTATTATAGAAACTTTATTTGCACTTATTAGATATGGTGTTTTAGAAAGTAGGCAAAGTTTTTTATATGGACCATTTTGTAGTATATATGGTTTAGGCGCTGTTATTATGATTATATTTTTACAATATTTTTTAAAAAATAATTTTACTTTATTTGCAGGAGGATTCATAATTGGTTCTATTACAGAATATCTTGTTAGTTTAATAGGAGAATTAATTTTACATGTAAAATGGTGGGATTATTCTAATATGCCTCTTAATATAAATGGGAGAATTTGTTTTTATTATTCAATATTTTGGGGATTATTAGCAATATTTTTAATGAAAGTAATTCATCCTCATGTAAGAAGATTTATGGCTTTAATTCTAAAAAAATTCTCTAAAAAGCCCGTAAAAATAGCAATATTATCAATTACTATTTTTATGTTTATAGATTGTTTAATTTCTGGTTATGCAATAGATTTCTTTATTATACGTATGGTTGCCGAAAATGATTTGAATGTAGCAAATAAAGAAACAATTTATGAAATTAATGATAGAATAAATAATAATGCATTCACATCAACATTAGTTAATTCTGTTTTTAATAATAAAAAAATGATAAAAACATATCCAAATTTAAAAGTTCAATTAGTTGACGGCTCTATGGTTTATATGAAAGATTTACATCCAGAAATACAACCTTATTATTTTAGATTTGATGATAAAGATTATTATAAATAAAATTGAAGAGCACAAAATGCGCTCTTTTTTATTTTTATTTCATTACAGATTCTACTTTTGAAACAATATTTTCTATATTTAATCCATATTTTTCTTTTACTTTTGTACTATTACCTGATTCTGTAAATACATCTTCTACTCCAACATAAGCAATTGGTGCATGATTTGTTCTTTGTGCTAATATTTCTGCTATTCTACTACCAATTCCTCCTAAAATAGAATGATTTTCTACAGTTACTATTCCTTTTACATTTGAAGCTAAATTATTAATAAATTCTTCATCAATTGGTTTTACAGAAAATATATTTATTAATTTTCCTTTATAACCTTTCTCTTTCAATGTTTCAAAACTTTTATAAGCAATAGCAGCTGATGTTCCTTCATATATTAATGCAAAGTCATTTCCTAAATCTTCCACTATTTTAGATTTTCCTAATTTAGATTCTTCTTCAAATTCTACATCAGGAACAACATCTCTTGTAACTCTAATATATACAGGTCCTTGATGTTCAATTGCTATTTTTATTGCTTCTCGCAATTCTTTTACATTTGATGGAATTAAAACTTTTACATTTGGTATTGTACGTACTAATGCAATATCTTCATTTGCATGATGTGATGCACCATCAGGTCCATTATCCATCCCTACATATGTTCCAATCATCTTTACATTAAGATTTGCATATGCAGCTTGTCTTAATTGCGTCCAAGCAGTTCCTGTAACAAATATTGCAAAATTAACATAGAAAGGAATTTGTCCTTCTGAAGCTATTCCAGATGCTATTGACATTGCACTCGCTTCAGCTATACCTGCTTCTACAAATCTTTTAGGATACTTTTCTTGAAATTGTAATATTTTTAAAGAATTGGCTAAATCACTGTCTAACACATATATTCTATCATCTTTACTTGCAAATTCGCACAAAACTTCTCCAATTTTATCCCTTAAACATATCATTTCATTATTCATTATTAATTCTATCCTCCTCTTCTTTTAATTCTTTCATTGCCATTTCATATTCTTCTTCACTTATTTTGCCAGTATGCCACTTTGGATTA
Source organism: uncultured Clostridia bacterium (assembly GCA_944388725.1). Classification (GTDB taxonomy): domain Bacteria; phylum Bacillota; class Clostridia; order TANB77; family CAG-508; genus CAG-269. Next base: position 8,636 of record CALXJW010000047.1, read on the forward strand.
TTTTCCATAAATGAAATACCTTTTCCTTTTATTGTATTACATATTATAGCAGTTGGTTTGTCTTTTATTTTATATGCTTCTTCTAAAGAATTTACAACCTCTTCCATATTGTTTCCATTAATTTCTATTGTGTGAAAATTAAATGCTTTTATTTTAGTTACTAATGGTTCTAAATTCATTGATTCATTTACATCATTATATGATGACAATTTATTATAATCTATAATTAATATTAAATTATCTAATTTATAATGTGCTGCTTGTAACAATGATTCCCATATTTGTCCTTCTTGCATTTCGCCATCTCCAACAATTGCATATACATTATTATTATCATTAAGATTCTTTTTCGCAATAGCCATACCAACAGCTATAGAAAGTCCTTGTCCTAATAATCCTGTTGTAGCATCAACTTCTTTGATAGTACCTGTATATGGATGCCCTTGAAGTCTAGAATTAATTTTTCTAAAACTACTCATTTCTTCATCTTTTATTATTCCTTTAGAATTAAGTACTGCATATAAAGCTGGTGTTGTATGACCTTTTGATAATACTACTTTACTTCTTTTTTCAGATGTAAAATTTACATCTATTTCATATATTGCAGTTAACATATCTATGACAGATAAAGATCCGCCCACATGACCAGTTTGTGCTAAATATACCATATCAATTATTCTTTTTCTATTATTGTTAGCTAATAATTTTAATTCTTTAATATTCATGTTTTTTCTCCTTCTTATTTATAATTATGTTTCATTTATATCTAATAATGAATATATATTTGTATCATTATTCAATTCTTTAATATTCATTATTACCCCTTTACCTTTTACTATTCCACCTATTCTTTCTACTGTTTCTTCTATTGCTTTTAAAGTATTTCCTGTTGCATATATATCATCTATTATATAAAATGATTTATTTTTATATTCTTCGTTTACTAATTTAGGTATTTCCAATTTATCTTTTCCATATTCTTTTTCATATTCAAATTGCGCTTCCACTGTAGTTGGTGGCAATTTGCCTG
>CALXJW010000048.1 GCA_944388725.1 uncultured Clostridia bacterium
ACAACAAATAAAACTGCATTTAGTATAACATAAAAATATTAGTTATAAAATATTTTTACTACAATATTATATTTTTTGTAATGAATATTTAACCAATTAAACAAAATAAAAGAATAACTTTTTGTTATAATAATTTATAATCTCAAAAGTTATTCTTTTATTTAAGTTATATTTCTATCGTTAAAGTTAATAATTATTGTATTTGAAAGATAAACATTGTAATTTCATTATATATTTATAACAATCCACCTGTAGGAACATATGTATTATCCGGTACATTTACAAAAGGACATTCTGGTTCTTCTGTTTGTTGCAAATCTGTTACTTTTATAACAGGTATTTCTTCATTATGATATTTTCCTAGCTCTATAACTCCTGTTAAATTCACCCATGTTCCATCCTCAAATTTGTCTGCATCTTTATATTGACATAAAAATCCTACAACAACAGATTGTGTTTTATTATCATTTATTAGCATATCTCTAGCAATTACAAACTGTTCATCATTAAAATCAAATACTCTGTACATATATCCAACAAAATTTATCTTCATTCCCAAATATGAATCTGGATTATCATGTACTGCTTGTAATATATTTGTATAATTATTTGCTTCTATTTTTGTTATTTCACTTGCTTCATATCTATCTTTTACAAAAAATTTTCCACTAGCAAAGAATATTCTGTATATACTTATAAAAAATACAATGAGCATAAATATAGACAATAAAGCTATAATTATTTTTAATGCTCTTCCACCATTTATTTTTATATTACATATAAACATTTTTAACCTCCATAAATTTTCTTTATATATATTTATGAAGTTTTATAAAAAATATGTTTATATATTTTATATCTTTTCAAATATACTTTTTGTCACGCCCTCTTCTAATACTGTTGCAAAAATATTTTTCAATATAATTAATGCAATAGGTCCTATTAACATTCCCATTACACCTATAATTTTAAAACCTGTATACATTGCAATTAAAGTAAAAATCGGATGAATTCCTATTTTTTTACTTACTATTTTAGGTTCTAAAAATTGTCTTATTATAGACATTATTATCCACAATATTGCTATTGAAATTCCCAATTTAAAATCTCCATTTATTGCAGAAATTATAGCCCATGGGACCATTACACTTCCAGAACCTAATATTGGTAAAGCATCTACAAAGCCTATACCTATTGCAAATAATAATGGATATTTTACATTCATCCCAATAAATTTAAATATATACAATCCTACTAATGATATAATAAAAGAAACTATTACAAGAATTGCTTCAGCTTTTAGGTATCCTCCTAAGCTTTTTGTTATTTCTTTTAAATGTATTCCAATTTTTTGCACCCATTTTTTAGGCATATGATGTTCCATCATATCTAATATATATATTCTATCTGTGCATATAAAATATAATGATAATATTGTTATTACAGTATATATAGCAACAACCGGCATAGATGTTATTATTTCTATTAATTTTGTTAGAAAATTTGTTAACCAATTTGATAATTTTAATAATATTTCTTTCGAAGAATTTTGGGCTATATTTAATACGTTATTTGATATGCTTATTTTCGTTATCTCCATTTTTCCTATTGTTTCTTGTATTTGCGTATACGCTTTATCGACATACATATTCATTGTTTGTAATAAATTTGTTGATTCTGATATTAATGCAAAAATTCCCCAAGTGACGCTTCCTATAATTATTGATAATACTATTACAAATATTATTATAGAACACATTCTTCTACTCATTTTTGTTTTTTTCATTAAATACTTTATTGCTGGTTCTATCATTAACGAAATTATAAATGCAATTAAAAATGGCATATAAAATATGGCTAGCTTTGTACTTAAATATATAGATATAATCATTACTATTAAATTCAAGATTTTCCTTATTGCTTTATATATATATACTTTATCTTCTGACATTTTTCCTCTTTTCTATGTATAGCAGCATTTCTGCTGCTTTAAGCATAACATGAAATTAACAATTATTTTTTGCTTGTCCACCACATTGACATATATCTTCTATTGTATTTCCAATTTCTTCTTGTCCTATTTCTTTATTGTAATGTGCTAAATCACCCAAAGTTAAAATTCCTATTACTTTATTATTGTCTACTACAGGTATTCTTCTTATTTGATTTGTGGACATTTTTCTTTCAACATTGCATACTTCATCATTTTCGTTACAAGTACACACATTTGTTGTCATTATTTCACTTGCTGTTGTGTTTTTAACATCTTTGTTGTTTGCTATACTACGCAAAATTATATCTCTATCTGTTACCATACCAACTATGCAATTTTGTTCATCACATACTGGCACACATCCTATATGATTTTTTTCCATTATTTTTGCAATTTCACATGCTGTTGTGTTAGGTTTTACGCAGTAAACTTCTCCTGTCATACAATCTTTAACTTTCATATTAAACTCCTTTTCTTTTTTGAGAAAATATTTTTTCTCTTTTATATTTTATTCAAATAAAAAAAGATTATTCTTTTTTGAATAATCTTTTTGCTTTTATCTTTATTAAATTTTTTAATAGACCTTATTCTTATATCCTAAATTATTATATTATCTTTCACCTCCATTTGGTTCTTCATACCCTAATGCTTTTAGAGCCACTGGAACCTTTTCAATTGAAGGTATATCTTTTAAAGCAAATCTTTTTAGTTGTTTAATACCACCAATCTGACCTCCATAAAATGCAATTCCATCACACCAATCATATAATTTACTAATATATCTAGGGTCAGATATATTAATTGGAGTTTGTCCGGGTTGTAATTTTCTTACATCATATGGTATTAATGATAACCCTGCTGATAATGCTGCAAATGCTCTATGATTTCCATCCTGTAAATATAACAATCCATCACACTCATCAACTAACACATAATACTTAAAATCATAACCTTCCGATTTTATACTTTCACTAATTTCCTCAACTGTGCCTTGCCCTGCTTCTCTACAAGTTAAATGTCTTGGCTCTTGTACAGGTAAAAAATGTGCTGGACTTGTCCACATTTGTGGATAAAATTTCCCTTGCTCATAACACTTTTCTCCATTAACAATAATTTGCGCTAACTCTTCCATATTTGCAAAAGAGGTATCTATAATTAAATCATAATTTTCAGGATTTGCTAAATCAACCCCATATCTTTGTTGATATCTTAAAATTTCTCCTAATTTTCTGCTTCTCGTTTTTTCTATAGCTTCACTTAAAGTATCATATTTATCCTCATTTCCTCTTGATTTATCCTCAAAAACTCTTCTTCCAGCTATTTTCTCATCAACTGTTAAACGAACTGCAAACGATGAGGGTATATTGTGCCATGCTAATCTTGAATCTATTATATATACATCTTTTGGTCTTTTTTTACTATTTATTTCTTCCCCCAATTGAACTATTGCTTCATCTATTAATCCATCTATTTCAGCTCTTTTTTTTGCAAAGGTTTCATCAGTTTGAATATCTGCAATATTAATATCTTCTTCATTTATCTCAGGATGCATTTTTTTATATTCCCTCTTTGATATCTTTCTAAAAATTTCTCCAGTTGATATTGTATGAACTCTATATCCCATTTTTTCATATATTTCTACTAGCATTTTTTTCACTGTAGATTTGCCTGCAACCGGCTCACCTGATAACGTTATTATATGATTTCTTATATCTTCCATTATTATTCTCTCCTTTACAAGAAATTTCATACAATATTATTTTAACACATTTTGGATATTTTTGCAAATTTTTGTTCACTAAGGATAGTGTAAAATGGTTTCGGAATGGGAAAAAGAAAGTCCTTTGATATAATAATTTTAGCAAAAATAAATCTAAGGAAGAACTTTCTTATGAAAACTATTATATAACAAAAATTAATAAATGCATTAAAAAATAAAATTTTTTTGAATTGTACAATTACAGAATCATTCTAAGAAAACAAGCCATTTATACATTTCTTACAATTGATATTTTGGCAAATATTAAATACCATTTCCTTATGTAATTAGAGCATTTTTAAATTTATTTAATTATCCACTTGCTAATTAGAAAATATAATGTTACTATATTTGTATAATAATCCTAAAAGGAGTTTAATAATATGATTGATTTACATATGCATTCAACTTATTCTGATGGGAGTGAATCTTGTACTTCTATACTAAAAAAGTGTCAAGAAAAAAAGCTAGATTATATTTCAATAACTGACCATAACACTGCTCTAGCCTATGAAGAATTAGAAAAAATTAATATAAAAGATTTTTATTCTGGTAAAATTATTCCAGGAATAGAATTAAATACAAAAGCTTTAAATATTCCTATAGAAATACTAGGTTATGGAATAGATTACAAAAAAATAAATACGTTGGTAGAGAAAATATATATTTCTACTAAAGAAAGAAATTTATTGGAATTCAAAAGATTATATGATAAATGTTTAAATTATAACATAAAATTAGATAAAAACTTCATTGATAATTATGATTATAATAGTTTTATATCTGTATTTTTTCATAATGAAATTACAAAACACCCTGAAAATAAAAATCTAATTTCTGAAGAAGCTTGGAATTCAAGTAAAGTTTTTTATAGACAATATATGTCTGACCCCAATACTCCACTTTATGTGGAAATGGATGATTTAGTTCCAGATTTTAATACTGTTTTTGATTTAATAAAACAAGCTGGAGGTTTAGTTTTTATTCCTCATATTTTTGAATATAAGAATAATGCTCAAATTATTTTAGATTATATATTAGAAAATTATAATATTGATGGAATTGAATGTTACTATACAACATTTACTGAACAACAAACAAAATGTCTTCTTGAAATATGCAAAAAGAAAAAATTATATATTTCTGGTGGTAGTGATTTTCATGGTGGCAATAATCCAGGAGTTGATATAGCTATAGGATATGGTAATTTAAATATACCTACTGACATTGTTTATTCTTGGGCAAACAAATTAGATTTATAAACTTAAAACTTTAGATAAATTCTTTACTCTTTTAAACACATATGATAAAATATAACAAATTATTTTTTAGGAGGAATCTATGAAATCAAATGAATTAATTTTAATACTAGATTTTGGTGGACAATATAATCAATTAATAGCACGTAGAGTAAGAGAATGTAACGTGTATTCAGAAGTTGTGCCATTTAATATAACATTAGAAAAAATTAAAGAAAAAAATCCAAAAGGAATTATTTTCACTGGTGGACCAGCTAGTGTATATGGAGAAAATTCTCCAAAATGTGCAGATGGAATATTTGAACTTGGCATTCCTGTTTTAGGAATTTGTTATGGTATGCAATTAATGTCACATACATTAGGTGGAAAAGTTACTTCTGCCTCAACAAGAGAATATGGAGAAACTAATGTTAATATAGACAATTCATCTCCTTTATTTCAAGGATTTGGAGATAAAAACATATTTTTAATGAGCCATACAGATTATGTTGAATCTGTTCCAGATGGTTTTAAAAGAATTGGTTATACTTCTGTATGTCCTAATGCAGCTATGGCAAATGACGAAAAAAAATTATTCGGAATTCAATTTCATCCTGAAGTAAACAACTCTGTAAATGGAACTCAAGTTATAAAAAACTTTTTATATAATATTTGTAATTGTTCTGGAGACTGGAAAATGTCATCATTTGTAGAAGAATCTATTAAAAACTTGAAAGAAAAAATCGGAGACAAAAAAGCTTTATGTGCTTTATCTGGGGGTGTAGACTCTTCTGTTGCAGCAGTTCTTTTAAGTAAAGCTATCGGAAAAAATTTAACTTGTATTTTCGTTGACCATGGTTTATTAAGAAAAAATGAAGGTGATGAAGTTGAAAAAATATTCACCCAAAATTATGATTTAAACTTTATAAGAGTTAATGCTAAAGATAGATTCTTAGAAAAGCTTGCTGGAATAACAGATCCAGAAAAAAAGAGAAAAATTATAGGAGAAGAGTTTATTAGAGTATTTGAAGAAGAAGCTAAAAAGATTGGTACTGTTGACTTCCTAGTACAAGGTACTATTTATCCAGATGTTATTGAAAGTGGTCTTGGAAAAAGTGCAGTTATTAAGAGTCATCATAATGTTGGAGGTCTACCAGATTATGTTGATTTTAAAGAAATTGTAGAACCACTAAGAAATCTATTTAAAGATGAAGTTCGTAAAACCGGTTTAGAACTGGGCATTCCAGAGAATTTAGTTTATAGACAACCATTTCCTGGACCTGGACTAGCTATTAGAATTATTGGAGATATAACTAATGAAAAATTAGACATCTTAAAAGATGCAGATAGTATATTTAGAGAAGAAATTGCAAATGCTGGCTTACACAAAAATATTAATCAATATTTTGCAGTACTTACAAATTTAAAATCTGTTGGTGTTATGGGTGACGAAAGAACTTATGATTATACTGTGGCTTTACGTGCAGTCGAAACAACTGATTTTATGACAGGTGTTTGGAGTAAAATTCCTTATGAAATTTTGGAAAAAGTTTCTAGTAGAATTGTTAATGAGGTAAAACATGTTAACAGAGTAGTTTATGATATCACTTCTAAGCCACCAGCAACAATTGAATGGGAATAATATATAAAGGTTCACATTAAAGTGAACCTTTATTAATATTCAAATAAATTATAATCATCTTCAAACATATCATATTGTCCAATATTATATCCTCTTATCTGAGTTCTTGGCATTGGTGGTCTCATTGGAGGTCTTGGTGGTTGGGATTGTGGTGGTCTATGGTATGGTGGTCTACCTGGCATATTTCCTGGTCTTCCTAATAACTCTCTTAATATTAAAATTCGTATTAAATCATTTAAAGTACGATTCCTTATTTGCATTGCCCTATTTTCAATATTATCTTTTGGATTTGCATTTTGCTCTTTTCCTCTATTCTCTCCAATTTCATTATCTTCTATTGAAAAATATATTTCTTTTGTCATCTCATCTATTAACTCTTTAGTTATTGGTCTTGTATTATTCATACATACCTTCTGTACCATTGGATATACTAACACATAAATATCTGGATAACAATTTTCTAATTCTTGCATTTCAAAATTTGTCCTATTATACATTGTATTGTAATTACTATAATTTGTTTCATATGTATTTTGATATTCAATAGGTGAATATCCTAAAACACTTCTCATATACTCTTCATATAATGAATTATTCATTTTTTACCTCCTTTCTTATATAATATGCAGGAAATTTGGGGACGGTTCTCTTTTTTACCTTTTAGTTTTTATTAAAAAGGCAAAAAAGAGAACCGTCCCCAAATTTTCTTTTTATAATTTATTTACTTCGTTTCTAAATTTATCCCCTCTATCATACATGTCTTTAAACATATCAAAACTTGTGCTTGCAGGAGAAAATAGTACTACTTGACCTGGTTTAGATAATCTTTTAGCTAAATCTATGCTTTGTTTTAAACTATCACACATATAAATGTCTAATTTTTTATTTTGCTCTTCTAATTCTTTTTTCACAGCATCATATATTTTAGTTGCTGTTTGACCAATTAATATTAATTTTTTTACTTTTTCTATAATTGGTTTTGCAATTGGTGTATAGTCTAAATTTTTATCTGCTCCACCAGCTATTAATATTATTTCTTTATCTATTGCATTTAGTGCTGATATTCCTCTTGTTGGAGATGTACTAGCAGAGTCATTATACCATTCTACACCATCTAAATTTCTAACTAATTCTAGTCTGTGTGAAACTCCACCAAAATCCTTTATAAATTCTATTGCTTTATCTGTATCTACTAATATTTTTGTTAATGCAAGAGCTGTACAAATATTCTGATAATTATGAACTCCTTTTAATTTTAAATCTTTTGTTTCTATTATATGTCTTCTAATACCTTCATTGCATTCTTTTATTATTCCATCTTCCACTATAAATCCATCTTCTAGTTTTTTAGTACTGCTAAATAATATTACTTTACCATTTGCTTCTTTTTTAAAGTTAACTGTAATTTCATTGTCTGCATTTAATACTAATATTCCATTTTCATTTTGATGTAAAAATATATTTTTCTTTGCATCAATATATTCTTGATAATCTTTATGTACATTTAGATGATTTGGCGTTATATTTGTAATTGCTGCTATTTCTGGACTAATTTCCATTTCCATTAATTGAAAACTACTTAATTCTAGTACAATTATATCTTCAGGTTTTATTTCATTTAATTTTGTAAATAATGGTATTCCAATATTACCACCTAAATATGTTTTATATCCTGCATTTTTTAATATCTCATATGTTAGTGTTGTTGTTGTTGTTTTTCCGTCACTTCCTGTTATTCCTATTATTTTACATGGAGCTAATTTCATTAATTGTTCAATTTCTGTTGTGATAGTTGCTCCATTTTTCTTTTCTTCTTCTAATTCTTGTCTTGTTGGCAAACAACTTGGTGATCTAAATATTAATTCAAAACCTTTTAATTTTGATAAACTATTTTTTCCTAATGAGTATTCAAAATTATAATCTTTTATTTTTTGTATTATTTCTTTATTAATTTTGTCTTCTTCTTTATCATCAAATATTGTTACTTGTGCTTTTTTTGAATATAAATAATCTATTAATGGAATATTGCTTACTCCTAATCCAATTACAGCAACTTTTTTATTTTGCAATTCTTTTTCAAATTGTTCTAACTTTTCATTTTTATAATCCATTTTTAATCTCATTCCTCCCTAAAGGCGCAAATCTAATTTAAAAAAATCAAAAATTATAATTATTTTTCAATCTTGCTCTCCTTTATCTAATATATTACATTTATTTTTATTTGTTCTTTTTGACTTATAGATTATATAATTTTTTCTTTTAAATTACAATAATTTTGTATATTTATCTTAATTAAGGTTAAAATATTTTTGTAAATTAAAATTGGAGGTGTTCTCTATGTCAAAGAAAAATAAAAATAAAGATAACAAAAATAATTCAAATAATACTAACACTCAAAACAATACTAATAACAAATAAATTATTTGAAAATAAATGCAAATAGCGGACAGTCATTAATACAAAAAGTATTAAAATTAAAGGACTGTCCCTTTTGTGCATTTTGCACTTTAAGGACTGTCCCTTTTGTTCATTATGCTGTTTCTTTAGTTTCTACAGCTATTCTTTCTTTTATTGTTTTTCTTACTTTATTTTCATTTTCTATTATTTTTGGTCCTGCATTATTTAATACTGTTTCTCTAGTAATAATACATTTTTCTATTTTTTCATTTGATGGTATATCAAACATTATATCTCTCATTATTTCTTCTATTATAGAACGTAAACCTCTTGCTCCTGT
>CALXJW010000049.1 GCA_944388725.1 uncultured Clostridia bacterium
GGCATAAAAGAGAGTTTGAGGTATTTTTTATTTTAAATCGTTTTCGGTAATCCATCCTTTTTCTATAGCATTATCAATTTCTTCTTTTTTTCTTTGTTCGTCTTCAATATTATTAAGGTATTGAATAAGTTCTTCTTTTCCATAGTTATCAAATTCTTTTGAATTACGTAAAGGTATAAATATTGCTAAAGCAACTGCTATAATAATTAATATAATAACAAAAATTAAAATTTTTATTTTGCTATTTTTTTTCATTATTAAATTCACCTCCTTTTATCTCAAGTAAAATTTTATTTATTTTTTTAATGTAATAAATATCATATAAATAAAATATAATATTGATAAAGATATATATAATTAGAAAAATTAAGAACAATGATTTTATATTTGATATGAAAATATATGCAATAGAAGGAGTTATGCCTATAATTTTATAGAATAAAATTTCTGCAAATATAAATATCAGATTAAATATAAAAAAAACAACTATAAAATTAAATAACTGATTAATTATATAAAAAATTTTATTCATAGCTATATTCTCCTTTCGCCTAAATATTTGTATATTTCTATCATTTTTCTTCTTGAAACAACTTCTTCTGAATTATCTATAAGTTTAACAATTATTTTTCCGTGTTGAATTCATATCAAAAAATTTTATATTTTTTAAATTAACAATACAATGTTTTGATATTCGAATATAATTTTTATCTAATTTTTCAATTTCATATAATTTTTTATTAATCATATATTTTTTGTTATCGATTGTCTCACAATAATTTTGTTTAGCATTACTAAAAAATTTTAATATATGATTTTTATCTAAATGTATTAAATGATTATAATCATTTTTCACAACAATAATATTATTATTTTCCTTATATTGATGTAAATAATTTTCTATATCTTCATATATAGAATTATTTTGATTATATTCAATTGTTATTTTTATTTCATCATTACTAAGAGTTTTATTTAACTTTTTTAAAATTTTTATATCCATTATAATCTCCTATAATTATTATAGCATTAGAATATTTATTTTCAATATTATAATGATATACGGTCATATTTTGAGATAAGCGGTATATGTAAAAAATCAATTAAAAGAAACTATGATGTTAGATTAGGATAATGATAAAGAATATCAAGAACTTATAGAGACCAATATGAAAAATCCCCAAGTTATGCCAGGGGATAATTTTTCGAATTTTTTATATGAATTTTCCATCTTCAATATGTATAATTCTATCAGCCAATTTTGCTATTTCTAAATTATGAGTAATCATAATAATAGTTTGTTTATATTCTTTATTAGCTTTTTGTAATAATTGTATAATTTCATTACTTGACTTAGAATCTAGATTACCTGTTGGTTCATCTGCTAAAATAATAGTTGGATCTATCATTAAAGCTCTGCCTATTGCCACTTTTTGTTGTTGTCCTCCTGATAATTCGTTAGGTAAATGTTTTTTTCTATTTTCTAAATTTAAGAATTTTATTATATTTTCTAATTTATCTTTATCTACCTTTTTTCTATCAAGTTCTACTGGTAATAAGATATTTTCTTCTACATTTAAAGTAGGAATTAAATTATAAAATTGATATATAATTCCTATTTTTTGCCTTCTTAGTATTGTTAAAGCTTTTTTATTCATTTCATATATATTTTTATCATAAAAATATACTTTTCCACTAGTTGGCTTTTCTAATCCTGCAATTGTATGTAAAAGCGTTGATTTTCCACTTCCAGAAGGACCTATTATTGCAATAAATTCTCCTTCTTCTACTTCAAAAGAAATGTCATTTAGTGCAATAACTTTTGCATCACCTTTTCCATAAATTTTACTTAAATTTTCTACTTTTAAAATTTTCATTATAATTTTTCTCCTATAATTTTTATTCTTCTTTTATAAATTTTGTTGAATATATTGCTATAACCAAAGATATTATAAATAGTAATAAAATAAATATACCAATATTAGCAAATGGAATTAATATTTCATATAATATAATTGTTTTTTCCATAAATCTTATAATCATATATAAGATAGGACTTGATAAAATAATTGATATTATTGTTGCTTTTATAAACATATAAATATTTTCATATATTACTATTTTATTTATATTTCCCTTTGTAGCTCCTAATCTTGATAATGCTTTAAATTCTTCTTCTCTTTCGCATAAACTTGCATTTATTATATTTATAGAACTTATTATTCCTATAATTATAATTGTTAAAATAATAGTTTTTAATATTAGTTCTAAAATATTTGTATAAATTATTTTTTCTTGATTTTCTAAAGAATAATAATCTACGAAAATATTAACATTTTGTTTTTGAATAATATTTTCCATATAATCCGAAAAATTAATTATATTTCCACATTTGATTTTAACAAAATTTCCACTTTCACTATTACTTGTATTTACATAATGCATCCATATATTATGTTGGTATAACCTTTTTGGATGAGCATTTATTTTTTCCTCTATATTATTAAAAGTTTCCATATTTGTAAAAATTGTTATTCGTTCTTTATTCTTTATTTCTTTATACCCATTAGGAAGTATATCTGTTAAAACAAAGTTCTCTTTTAAATTTTCATCATCAATTATTTCATATCTTAGAAATTCTTCCTCTTCATTTACATTATTAAAAGCCAAATTGTAATAAACTATTTTTAAATTGAAATCATAATTTGTTTTAAACGCAGTACTATATTTATATATAAATTCTTGTTCTTCTTCTTTTAAATCTCTTTCTGTAACATTATTATAAATAATATAATCTCCAACATTTCCATTTAAATCAGTTATATAATTATTATAAGATTTATCATCTAATCCAATTATTTGTATTGGAAAATACATTACATCTGCATATCTACAATTTACTGCTATAAGAGCATCTTCTGGTTCTACTAAAGCATATAATCCCATTACTTTATATTCAAAATATTCAATTTTATCACCAGAAGTATTAACATAGTTTTCAAGTATAGTCTTGTAATATTTATTTGAATTTTCACTAATGTTTAATTCGGCATCAACATCATATTCATTTATTAAATTTGCTGCTACTTTTTCATAATTTATATATGTAGTAATTGTAATATATGAAGTCATACATATTACAAGTAAAATTGTTATAATTCTATATTTATTTTTATTTCTTTTTAGATTTTTTAAAGCTAAGTTTCCTTCTATTGAAAGAAATTTTCCAAAAATAGAATTGATTTTTTTGTATTTTATTTGTTTATTATTTTTAATTCCTTGTATAACAGATGTGCTACTTGCTTTTACACTAGGAATTAATGAAGATATATAAATATTAATAATTATTATAGCAAAAGATAGAATTATATATTTAATATCTAATATTAATTTAAAATTGTATATAGTAGAATTTGCTATATTATTCAACATCTTTAAAAGAATAAATGAATCTAAGATAGACATTAAAAATCCTATAATTATTCCAATTATTCCTATAATAAAATTTTCTAAAAAAGTTATTTTTAATATTTGACCTTCTGTTGCACCAATGCTATTTAATACTGCATATTCTTTTTTTCTTTCATTAATAGTTATTAGAAATGCATTATATAATATTATGACTGATAAAATTGAAAAGATTAATAATATAACTATAAGCATAATATCTAAAATGTAAGTAAAGTTTAATCTAACTTGACATATTGGAACATTATCTACAAAATCTTTTGTATTAATAGATACATCTATTAGACCATAAGAGTTAAGTAATCTTGTATTTAATTCACAGTTTTCATATGCTTCAATAAATGTTAAATTTAAAGTTTCTAATATATTATTTGTATAAGCACAAGTTTTTCTATAATTATCATATTTTATATAGATATTTATTCCATCAACAATTTGAAAAGAATCAGGTAAATTATCTATTTCATATAATTGTCCTTCATCATTTTCTTGTAAATAAATTTGACTAATATATTCTTTATCTTTAATTTTATTAAAACTATCCAAATCGATGTTTCTTATTACAAAATGATAGTCATTATATTTACTAGCAATATTTTCTTTAAAACTAGTACTGATACTAGTTGCTACCAATAGTGTTGATATTATAAGAAATGCACATAATGCTATTGAAATTGTGGTATATATTGTTCTTTTTATATTTTTTTTCATATTATTAAAAGTTAATTTTGTTTCTATTTTCATATTTTTTTCTCCTTGACATATTAATATCAAATATATGTTAAATTGACAATAACTTTTATAAAAAACATAAAAAATCTTGCTAACATATAAAATAATTGTTATAATGGTCAAAGTATAAAAATGGAGTTGAAAATATGGAAAAAAATGAAGAAATAAAAAACGAAAAAATAAATAAAAAAAGTAAAAAGAAGATATTAAAAAGAGTATTAATAATATTAGCAATATTAATGTGTATGGGTGTTGCGACAGGATTATTTTTATTGTATGGGCCATATGCAGGATTTAGAGAATGGTTAATAACAACAGCAATGACAACAAAATCACACCAATATTTAGCAACATGGTTTTATGATGATGAAACAATAAGAGAAGTATTAGAAAAAAACAAAGTTCAAGAGGTAGAAGAAATTACAGATTCAAGTTTAACAGTAATTTTAGATGATGAAGATAAAAAAACAGAATATGCAAACGAATATGAAAGAGCTGTTTTAGAAAAAGATCCAAATAATGAAGACTATAAAATAATAGAAATAGAAGGAAAAGGATATAGTGGATATTTAGCAGTTATATATGATCCTTCTAGAATAAAAACAGTATATAGTAAAAAATTAGGAACAAGCGGACAATATTTAACAACAATGGCAAAAGATAATGATGCACTAATTGCTATAAATGGAGGAGGATTTGTGGATCCTAACTATAATAGTAATGGGGCAAATCCATTAGGAATAACATTTTCAGGTGGGAAACTAATAACATCAGATTCGTATAGTGGAACAGGTGGATTAATAGGATTTACAGAGGAAAATAAACTTGTACTAGGAAAAATGACGGTAAAACAAGCTCAAGAAATGAAGGTTAGAGATGCAGTTACATATGGACCATTTTTAATTATAAATGGTAAAGCATCAAAAGTTTTAGGTAATGGTGGTTGGGGAACTGCACCAAGAACAGCAATTGGGCAAAGACAAGATGGTATAGTACTATTTCTAGTTATAGATGGAAGAACAGTATCAAGACCAGGAGCAGATATGAATGACTTAATAGAAATAATGCAAAATTATGGTGCATATAATGCAGCAAATTTAGATGGTGGAACATCAAGTGTAATGGTAGTTAATGGAGAAATAATTAATGATCCTATAGATAGTACAGGAGCACACAAAACAAGATATATTTCTACAGGATTTATATTAACAAAAGGAGATGGAGAATAAATGGGGTTTGTAGTAGCATTAGATGGACCTGCTGGAAGTGGAAAGGGAACTATAACAAGAGAAGTTGCTAAAAAAATGAATTTAATAAATATAGATACAGGTGCAATGTATAGATGTGTTACATTATTAATGATTAGACAAAATATTAAATTAGAAGATAAAGAAAAAATAAAAGAAATTTTAGACAAAATAGATATAAAATTTGGTATAGAAAATGGGGAACAAAAAGTATATTTAAATGGTGAAGATGTTAGTTTATTAATAAGAACTAAAGAGGTAAATGAATTTGTATCACCAGTTTCGACACTAAAAATTGTAAGAGAAAGACTAGCAGATATGCAGAGAGAAATGTCTAAAGCAATAGATGTAATAATGGAAGGAAGAGACATAGGAACAAATGTATTTCCAAATGCTAATGTGAAAATTTATTTAGATGCAACACCAGAAGAAAGAGCTAAAAGAAGATTTAAACAAAACGAGGAAATAGGAATACAAATACCATATGAAGAAATATTAGAAAGTGTAAAAAATAGAGATTATATAGATAGCCATAGAGAAATATCACCACTAAAACAAGCTGAAGATGCAATATATATAGATTCAACAAATATGTCAATAGACGAAGTTGTAGAAGAAATAGTTAATATAATAAAGAAAAAGAGGTAGAAAAATGAAAGATGAATTTTTAAAAATACTAAAAACAGTAAAAAGAGATGGGATAGAAGATTTAATAAAATTTTTAGAAAGTACAGACTTTTTTACAGCGCCTGCAAGTACTAGATTCCATGGTGATTATGCAGGAGGATTAGTGGAACATAGTTTGAAAGTATATGAGATACTTGTGGAGAAAGTAAAAAATGCTCCTGTAAAATTAGATATTTCTGAAGATACATTAAAAATAGTAGCATTATTGCACGACATATGTAAAGCTAACTTTTATAAAGTGGATTATAGAAATGCCAAAAATGCTTTAGGGGTATGGGAAAAAGTACCATATTATACAGTAGATGATACAATTCCATATGGACATGGAGAAAAATCTGTAATGATGATAACAGAATATATGAAATTAACAAGTGAAGAAAAATATGCAATACGTTGGCATATGGGATTTACAGAACCAAAAGAACAATATGGAACAATAGGATTAGCATATAAAAAATATCCATTAGCATTACTTATGTTTGAAGCGGATTTAGAAGCAACATATTTATTTAATATATAAAATTTGGTAAATTTGGGGACGGTTCTCTTTTTTACAAAATGTAAAAAAGAGAACCGTCCCCAAATTACCCTTGCAAAATATATAAAATTACTGTATAATATATTGCCAAGAAAAATAAGGGAGAAAAAGAAATGTTAGTTGATGAAAATGTAATAAATGAATTATATCAAGATGCAGGAGAAACTAGAGTCCAAAAAGCAAGATTGTATGTAAGAACAGGAAAAACAGAAATAGAAAAAATTCATTATGAGAATTCACAACAATTTGAAATAACAGGGAAAGTAACAGGTCAAGATATATATAGAACACATATAAGCGTAAATAATGGAGAAATAGAGGACTTAATATGTGAATGTGCAGATTATCAAAATAGGTATGCAGCATGTAAACATATAGTAGCAACAATGATGCAATTTGTTGAAGATTCAAGATATGAAGATATTATACATACTAAAGATAGTAAAACTATAAATAAAAAACTACAAATAGAATCTAAATATAGAAACTTTAAACAAATAGTAAATGATTTTTATTCAGACGAAATGCAAGAAACAGAAGATGAAGAAAAATTTGACAATATAAAAATAGAGCCAAAGCTTATATATGATAAATATACTAGTAATTTAAAATTAGAATTTAAAATTGGTAATCAAAGAATGTATAAAATAAAAAATATATCCGAATTTTTTGAAAGAATGCAAAAAAAAGAAAAATTCAAATATGGGAACAAGTTGGAATTTGTTCATAAAGAAGCAAATTTTATAGAGGAAGACAGGAAATTACTAGAATTTATATTAGAACAGGCAGAAATTATAAGTTTTGTAAATTCATCAGCAAATTCTAATTATAGATATTATGGGAAAGCACTTAACGAAAGTAGCATACAATTAAATAGTACAGCTTTAGATAAAATATTTGAAATTTTAAAAGATAAAGAGATAATATTTCAAAAAGAATATGAAGAGACTAGAATAAAGTTTATAGATAAAAATCCAGACATATTTTTTGAAATGATAAAAAGTAAAAACAATGAATACAAAATAGTTTTAAACCAAAAGACTAATTTATTAAAAGAACTAGATATTTTATATGGGAAAAATTATAATTATATTTTATATAAAAACAATTTATATAGATGTGATAGTAATTATAAAGAAACAGTAATAAGGTTAATAAAATTATTAAAAGAAAACTATTTGACAGAATTAGTATTAAATGAAGAACAACTTCCAGAATTATTTTCAGTAATATTACCTAAATTAAAAGATGGAATAAAATTTAAGAATATTGATGAAACAAAAATAGAAAAATATAAGCCTAAGAAACTAGGGGTAAAAATATATCTTGATTTTGATGAAAATGGATATATTTTATCAGATGTCAAATTTTGCTATGGCGAAGAAGAATTTAATCCATTACAAGAAACGATAAATATTAAATATGCAAGAGATATAATGGCAGAAAATAAAGCAATTAATATGTTTAGAAAAACAGGATTTATGTATTATGCAGAAAAAGAATGTTTTATATTACCAGAAGATGATAAAATATATAATTTTTTAGCGAATGATATAAATGAATATATGCAGAAATTTGAAGTAATGGTAACAGAAAACTTTAAATCAAAAGAAATAAAACAACCTAAAATTGGAAGCCTAGGAGTAAAAATTGAAAATAATTTATTAGAAATAGATTTTAGTAACTTAAATGTTAGTTTAGATGAATTACAAGAAATAATGGAAAAATATACTTTAAAGAAAAAATACCATAAATTAAAAGATGGAAGTTTTATAAATTTAGAAGAAAATCCTGATATAGAATTCATAGATAAATTAGTTGTTGGAATGGATATTTCTTATGAAGACTTAAAAGAAAAAGAAATAAGACTGCCTGTGAATAGAAGTTTATATTTAAATCAATTATTAAAAACAATTTCAAATACACAAGTAAATAAAAATGAAGAATACAAAAAAATAGTAAAAGGAACAACCAAAGAAAATATAGAAGATGAAATTAATGTTCCACAATCTTTAGAAAATACATTAAGATATTATCAAAAAACAGGTTACAAATGGTTGAAGACATTAGACAACTATAAATTTGGCGGAGTTTTAGCAGATGATATGGGGCTTGGAAAAACAATACAAATGTTATCAATTATATTAGGAGATTTAGAAGAAAAAAAAGAACATAGAGCATCAATAGTTATTTGTCCGAGTTCATTAACATTAAATTGGTATAACGAATCACAGAAGTTTACAGAAAAGATAAAAACATTAGTAATAAAAGGTAATGCCAATGAAAGAAAAAAACAAATAAAAGAAATAAAGAATTATGATTTGGTAATAACATCATATGATTTATTAAAAAGAGATATAGAAATATATAAAGAGGAGAAATATCATTTTCGATATGCTATTGCAGATGAAGCACAGTATTTAAAAAATAGTAATACACAAAATGCAAAAGCTGCCAAAATA
>CALXJW010000050.1 GCA_944388725.1 uncultured Clostridia bacterium
CCCAAATTATTAGGCAAAAGTTTAATAATTTGGGTTCATTTTATATGTTTAACTATAAAAAATAATTATTGAAAATTATTTTAAATGTACAATAGTAACAGTTTTTGCTATTATAAAGTTAGATATTAAAATTTAAAAAGCAATTCCTTTGAATGTTAAGGACTGTCCCTTTTGTGCAATTATTCATATCTATAAAAAACAAAATCAGGATTATAAGTATATGTGAAACTACCATCATAAATAGAATTAGAATCATTTTTTAGAGGAATATTAATATAAACAGGACATTTGAATTTTTCTCCTAAATTATTTTCAATAAAAATAGTAAAGCTAAAACTACAACTTATATCATCTAAAAGTATATTGCACTTTTTTAATAATGAACCATCATAAGAAATAGAATTATCATTAGAAATTGTATAATCATTTGTAATATTAGAATTAATATAACTTAATGTAATAGGGTTAGCGCAATTATTAAACAATACAGGTGTACTATAATCTGTTTCATCAGAAGAAAGTATTTGGAAATCCAATTCATTATCTATCAAATTTTCTTCTTCTAAAGAATATTTAGCAAAATTTGTTAAACTTTTATAATAAATATTATAACTTCCTAATTTAGGCGTATTACTAAAAGAAAAATTTTTAATAGATACAGAGTTTAAAGTATTAGATAAATCATGTTCATTCGAAGAATTATTTATGAAGATTGCTATATCAGTATATTGCGTTAAATTATTTATATTTATAGTTGAATTGGTATTTATAGAAGAATCTGAATTACAACTACTAAAAAGAACAATTTTATCTATGGTAAATATTTGCCTATTATTTTTGTCATATATATCTAATGCAAATTTTTCAAAAGAAAGTTTATTTATAAAAGAGATACATAGCAAATAAAATAAAATTACAAAAAAGATTATTGATATTATTAAAGCGATTAGTAAAATTAAAGATTTATTATCTAATCTCTTTTTTATAAAATTCATATAATAAATTCCTCCTATTCCTTATAGTACATAATAATATAAAAAACAAACGAAATCAAGAAAATAATAAAATTTTCATAAAATTAAATTGACAAAAAACGAGCAAAATATTAAAATTATTTTAGGTGATATTAATGAAATCAAAAGAAAAAATAATATTAATAATAACAATATTAACAACATTAATAACAATATACATTTTGTATAACATATATATAAATCAAACAACATCATATGCAACAACAACGCCAAATGTAGCAGAAGTAGAAATATCAAATGCAGAAAAAGTAGAAATAGAAAACTATTTACAAGAGAATCAAAAAGAAAATTTTGAAGAAATAATTACAGAAGAAGTAGAATTAGAATATATAACACAATATAAAAATAATAGCAGTTTACCCAAAGGAACAATACAAGTACTACAAGAAGGAAGAACTGGAACACAGCAAATAACAACCCAAAGAACATATAACGAAAGCGGAGAAATAATAAAAGAAGAACAAATAAATTCAATTGTAATAAAATCAGCCGTAAATAAGATTGTAGAAATAGGAACATCTAATACTATAAAAGTATCAAAAATAACAAAAGGGACAAATATATATGTAACATCAGATAGAGCAGAAATAATGCAAGAAAACAGTATGCAAAGTACCAAAATAACAACAATAACAAAAAATACAGAAATAACAGTACTAGAGGTAAAAGATGGATGGTACAGGGTAAAAATAGATGGACAAGAAGGTTGGATAAAAGGTGAAAATGTTACAAGTACTAATCCAAATCCAACATATACAGGAGAAAACAACGGAACAATAACAAAATTAAGTTTTGACATGGCATTAAACAAACCAAGTGGACTATCATTAGAACAATTCAAAAAAGTATTAACAGACAGCAAAGATGTAAATAATATATTTTCAGAAAATGCAGAATATTTTTATTATATAGAACAACAATATAATATAAACGGTATATTTGTTGCAGCAATAGGAATACACGAAAGTGCATGGGGAACATCAAAAATAGCACAAAACAAGAATAATTTATTTGGATATGGAGCATATGACTCAAGCCCATATAGTAGCTCATATAATTTTGATACATATGCAGAAGGAATAGATTTAATTGCGAGAGTACTAGTAAAATATTATTTAAATCCAAATGGAACGGCAATATATAATGGAGAAACAGCGAGCGGAAAATATTATAGTGGAAACACATTAACAGCTGTAAATAAAAAATATGCAACAGATAAAAATTGGGCAAATGCAGTATATAAATATATGGAATATTTATACAAAAAAATTTAAAAAATAGCAAGAATATTCTTGCTATTTTTTGAATTGTAGTGTATGATATATAGGTATATATTAAACGTAATAAATATATCTTGGAAAGGGGTAACAAATATGAAAAAAATAGTTACAATAGCAATATTGATATTAATATTACTATTGACAATAGGAAATAGCAAAATATATGCAGAAACAAATGTGATAGATGGGCAAACAGAAAGTAAATTAATAGAAATTAAAGAAAATTCAGCAAAAACATTAGAAGAATATAAAGAAAAATACGGATCAGATGCTTATGGGCTTACAGCTTATATACTAAGTATAATAAGAATATACAGTATACCATTCTGCTTTTTAGGAATAGCCATAAGTGCAATATATCAATATGTTATAGGTATAAGAAAATTAGACACACAAGAAAAAGGTTTAGTAATGATGGTATCATTTATAACAATATTAGTAATATGCCAAATATTACCACTTGCATTTGCAATTGTAGTAAAATTTGGAAGGGGGTAACAAATGAAAGTTCTATTTGCAGTAAGTAATGATAAGATGTCTGAGTCAATTGTGAAACAATATCAAAAAGAATATAAGCAAATAATATCATATAAAAATGTATATTACTTTAATGCAATATTAAAAGAATTACAAAGAGACAAAACATATGAAAGAATAGTAATAAGCGAAGATTTAGAACAATATGTTAATAATGATTATGAACAAATGGACAAATTTATATTTGATAGATTAGACAGTATAAGCGATGAGGCATCAAATTTAAATGGAGAAGACATACCAATTATATTAATTTGTGCAGGAAGAAGAAACAAAGCAGAGCAGATATTTGTAAAATTATTTGGAATAGGTATATACAATGCAATAATAGGAAATGACCGAAGTGTAAATGAAGTTTGTAGATTAATAAATAGACCACGTTCAAAAAAAGAAGCAAAAATTTATTATAAAATAGATGCAGATGATGTAACATATGAAAAAGATAATGAGAATGACGTAAGTGAAATAGAAATTCAAAATATTTTAGCACATTATAAAAGACTTGGAAATAATGAAGAAAAATATGTTGAAAGTTTTGACAGTATAGCCAGTCAATATAATGATGCGCAATTAAAAGTAATAAGTCAATGCTTACCTTTAAATGTAAGAGCGGTACTTGAAGAAAAATCTATAAAATATCAACAAGTAAATTCTTATAATAACAAAATTTCAGATAAAGTTAGAATAAAAAAAGAAGAAAAAAGCAAAGGGACAACAGAAATTCTATTAAAAAATGCAGCAAATAAAAGAATAAAAGAACCAGTAGTAATTCCTACTAGTATAGATACATTTAAAAGAAAAAAAATAGAAACTCATAGACAAGAAGATTATGTAGCACAACCCAATAATCTTGCAGAAACTAGAAAAAGTAATGATGAAGATTTACTATCAGATATAGGGTTAGAAGAATTACCAGACATTCCTCAAGAAGTGGAAATACCATCAATAGAAGAAACTTTAAATAATATGAATATTGATAATAGTCAAATATTATCAAATACAGAGCAAGAAGAACAACCAAAGAAAAGAGGAAGAGGAAGACCTAGAAAAGTGGTACAAGAACCAGAAGTTAAACTTCCAAAGAGAGGAAGAGGAAGACCTAGAAAAGTACAACCCGTACAAGAAGAAACTGTATTACCTGGCTTTGAAAAAGAAGAAGAAGGAATATTACCAGGATTCGAAGAACAAGCAGAGACAATATTACCTGGATTTGAAGAACAAGAAGAAAAAATATTACCTGGATTTGAAGAGCAAGAAGAAACAATATTACCTGGATTTGAAGAACAGGAAGAGACAATGTTGCCAGGACTTGAAGAACAGGAAGAAGAAGGAATATTGCCAGGATTCGAAAATCAGTCAGTAACAAATCTAAAAGAAGAAAAAAATAATAAATTAGAAAATGAATATACAAATGTATTACAAAATTTAAGAAAAGAAAATACTGAAATAGGTGCTGGAAATGTTATTCCAAACGATAATTTATATCAGGAATTAAATCTAAATGAATTATTAATGTCAAATCAAAAAATTGTAGCTTTTTTAGGAACAAGCAAAAATGGAACATCATTTTTAATAAATAATGTAGCAGAGTTATTGTCAGAAAGTGATGTTGATGTAGCAATATTAGACTTAACTCAAAATAGAAATGCATATTATATTTATACAAAAAATGAAGAAGAATTAAGACAAAGAACAAATTATACATTTAGTAATTTGAAAACAGGAAGGATTAATGGAATACAGGTACATAGGAATTTGACAGTTTACACATCACCTTTAGAAAATGAAGAAGATTTAAAAGAAGTAGAGCCTATAATAGAAACATTAGTTAGAAATCATACTCTTATATTAATGGATTGTGACTTTACAACACCAGCTAGATATTTTAAATATGCACAAGAAATATATTTAGTACAATCAATGGATATCTTAACAATACAACCACTTACAGCATTTGTAAGGCAATTGAAAGATAAGAATATGTTCAATGAATCAAAAGTAAGAGTAGTATTAAATAAATTTATAAGAACTAAAGAAATAAATGAAGGAATATTAATAGGTGGAATTTCAATATATAATGATCCTGGAATGACAGTAAGAAAAGAATTGTTTAATAGAAGAAATGTAGAGTATGTAACAATTCCATTTGAATTAAAAACTTATTTAAGATATTTAGATGGACTAGTTATATGTGATGTATCTTTAAAAGGTTATTCAAAAGAATTTATGCAAAGTTTAAAAAAATTAGGAGAAATGGTATACAAAACTGAAAAAAATAAAGGAAGATATATGCCACCATCAGTAAAAAATAATAGAGGAAATTTTTAATTAATAGATGAAAAATTATTAGTATTGGAGGAAAATAAATTGATAATCATAATTGGAATATTAGTTACAATAGTAATAGTATTATTAATATACAATATACTTATACACAAAAAAATAGAACAATTTAATAGTTTGACAAGACAAGCTAATAATTTAAGAGTCTTACAAGATTTTTTAAGCACAATTGGAGAATGTTCAAGTGTTGATGAAAAAATAACTAAGATTAATGATATATTAATAGAAAAATACGAAATAAAATATTCAACAATAGTAGTATATGATGGAGCAGAATATCAAGTAAAAGCATCAAATGTAGATAAAAAACATTGGGATACACTAAGAAAATTACAAGAAGTGCCAATATTTCAAGATAGTGTAGCAACAGCTACACCTAAATATGTAACTGTAAATAACGAAAATGAAAGATTACCATATCAGGAGATGGAATTCGGAAGAGCAAAATCAGCAATATTTTTCCCATTATATATAGAAAATGTATATATAGGATACTGGATAATTGAAAGTGGTGCTGCTCATGACTTTGATAATATAGATACAACAATATTTGAAGTAATTAAAGATAATATAGTGTCTGTATTAAGAACAGTAGTACACCAAAAAACATTGGAATCAATAGTTAGAAAAGATTTATTTACTGGTCTATATTCAGAAGAATATTTATATACAGAAGGTAAAAAGAGTATAGATAAATATACAACTTCTGCTGTATGTATGTTTAGAATTGCAAATATAGAAGAAATTAATGATAAATATTCTAGAAAACTTGGAAACCAAGTAATTATACAAGTAAGTGATTTTATAAAAAGAAATATAGCTAAAGAATATATTTTTATAAGATATATGGGACCAAAATTTGTAATAGTTTTTTCAGGAGTAGAAATAGATGCTGTAACAAACTTTATATCTGATATAAAACATGAAATAGAAAAAATGCAAATATCATTACAAGACGAAGACGTAGAAGAAATTGAAATAGAGCAAGAGGATCAAACTAAAAACAAAAGTAAGAAAAAAGAAAATCCAAGTGTAACACCAAAATTGAATTTTGTATTAACCAGATATTATAAAGGAACAGGGATGGAAGAAGTCTTAAAGAAACTAGAACAATATATAGATAATGCAGATAAATCAGAAAATGATATAACATCAATATAAGATGTGATAGGAGGTATGTATGAATTTTGATAAAACAATGAGTTTTAATTTTGAAAAAGAAAAAAATACTAGAGCAAAAGAAATATTAAAAGAAGTTTATGAAGCTTTAGTAGAAAAAGGATATAATCCTATAAACCAAATAGTAGGATATATATTATCAGGAGATCCTACTTATATAACTAGTTATAAAGATGCCAGAAATAAAATTAGACAAATAGAAAGAGATGAATTATTAGAAAAAATGGTGAAATATTATATAGGATTAGATGAATAGAGGATATTATGCGAATATTAGGAATAGATTATGGAGATGCAAGAACAGGATTAGCATTGACTGATCCATTGAACATTACAGTACAAGGACTTGAAACAATATATAATAATGGTTCTGATAAAGTAATATTAAAAAAAATAGATGAAATATTAGAAAAATATGAAATTGATACAATTGTTATAGGTAAACCATTAAATATGAATGGTACTGAATCAGAAAGAACTGAAATCACCAAAAAATTTATACATAAACTTAAATGTAAATATAATAAGCTAAAAATAGAAACAATAGATGAAAGACTTACAACTGTTGCAGCTCATAAAACTATGAATTTTTTGGATATAAACAAGAATAAAAAGAAAAATATAGTAGATACTATATCTGCAATATATATTCTAGAAACATATCTAAATAAAATAAAAAATTAGTTGCAAAAATAAAAAAAATAGTGTATGATGTTAAATATAAATTTAAAATTGAAAGGAGTAAATAATGGAAAACGAAGAATTAGATAATATTATCATTTTAAATGATGAAAATGGAAACGAAGTAAAATTTGAATTCTTAGATTTAGTAGAATTAGATGAAGAAGAATATGTTGTATTATTACCAGTATCAGCAGAAGGAGAAGAAGATGAAGGAGAAGTAGTAATATTAAAACTAGAAGATACTGATGAAAATTCAGAAACAGAATCATACGTTGGAGTAGAAGACGAAGAAATATTAAATAAAGTTTTTGCAATCTTTAAAGAAAAATATAAAGATGAATTTAATTTTGTGGATGAAGATTAAGAGAAAATATCAAAATGTTGGAATTAGAGATAAAATTTAAATTTCTCTGTTTCCAACATTTATTTATTTGTAAGGAGGAAAACAAATGTCAAATTTTTCTACATGGCTAATAGCAATATTTGCAATAATGTTTTGGTTATTTAGAGCAATAGTGGCTTTATGCGAACAATTTTCAATAGATTTATTAGGATTAGTAACATATGATTTTAATTTGGAAATAATAATATGTTTCGCAATAATAGTTTGTATAGTATTAATTATCAAAAGAAAAATGATAGGTTCACTATTATATTTATTAATTTATGGTACATATTTTGGAGAACATTTATTAACAAATGTAATGTCAATACTTCAAAATCAATCCACATTAACAATTGATTTAAGTATGAATCTAATATGTGATGTAATAGGAATATTTTTACCAATATTTGCGGTATTAGATATGTTAGTAGATAAGAGTAGAAAAGTAAATCCAATAGATAAAAAAACGGATTGGTATTTTAAAAATGAAAAATATGATGAAGAATTAAAAGCAAGAGATAAAAGAGAAGATAAAAACGAATATAAATTTTATTAATTAGAGAGATGAAGAAATTAATGATTTTTAACAATAAAGATAAATTTAATGATTATAAAATAACTACAGTTATTCCAGTATATAATCAAGAGAAACACTTAGAAAAAGCTTTAAAATCAATAGTAAACCAAAGACGCACACCATTTGAATTATTAATAATAAATGATGCTTCTACTGATGATACTCAATTAATATGTGAAAAATTTCAAATGTCATATACAAATATTAGGACAATAAATTTAACAGAAAATATGGGAGTAAGCAGTGCGAGGAATATAGGAATAAAGTATGCGAGTGGAGATTATATTCATTTTATGGATTCAGATGATACTATTGAAGAAGATATGTATGAAAATATTTTGAAAAATATAAAAAACAAAGAGAAAGATTTAATAATAACTGGAACTAGATATAATGAAAATAATAAAATTAATATATATATACCTCAAAAGAGAGATATTAACACATTAAAAGAAATGCAAGATTTCTTAAAAGGTAATTGTATTATAGGAAGAAGAAATATATTTAATGTAGTGTGGAATAAATTATATAAAAGAGAGTTTCTAATAAAAAATAATATTAGATTTAATAAAGATATCAGTTTTGGAGAAGATTTTTTATTTAATTTGGAGTGCATGAAAAAAACTAATTCAATTTATGTTATAAATAGGGCATATTATAATTATATTAGAAATCCAAATGAAGTAACTTTAAAAATGAAATTTTTAGATGAAAAAATTAATCTGAGAAGATTATTTTATAAAAAGTGGATAGAGTTTTATGATTTTTATAATATCTATGAGAGTGTATCTAAAAAAATGCAGATATATGAGGGTTTTAAAATTTATATGGCAATTATTTCTGTTGCTAATAATAATTGTCCATTGAATTATGATGAAAAGTTAGAGTATATTAATGATTTTATTCATTTTGAAAATTCTGATTGCTTATTTAAGTATATGGAGAAGAAAAGGGAGCTTAGAAGGGAATTAGATTGTTTAAAAAATGGTAAATTAGAAGAATTTTATAGTATTGTTGAGAATAAAAGATATAATAAATAATTAATGCTGTAGTAAAATATTATAAATACAAATAG
>CALXJW010000051.1 GCA_944388725.1 uncultured Clostridia bacterium
AAAAAAATCACAAAAAAACGTCCCTTGGTAAAAGAACGTTCCTCTGATTAATCTTTTTTCTTTCCAAAAGTAACTTCTTGGAATAAAAAGTCTTTAACTTTTGCCCATGTAATTTCTTGATACAAGAAATCATTTATTTCGTCTTCTATTTTTTGTTGATATGGGGTAAGTTCAACTTTTACTTCATAGAATAATACTGATTTTACTTTATTCCAAAAACCTGTTTTAGCTGGTAAGTTAACACCTGTTGTAGCATTTGTAATTGTTGAATTTACATTTATATCTTCTCCAACATTTTGCTCATTATTAACTGTAACTCCTCCAAATACTCCTGAAACTTCTTCTATATT
The DNA here is from genome assembly GCA_944388725.1 of uncultured Clostridia bacterium. Taxonomy (GTDB): domain Bacteria; phylum Bacillota; class Clostridia; order TANB77; family CAG-508; genus CAG-269. The sequence goes on from CALXJW010000051.1 coordinate 351, forward strand.
TGCCATATTAATTCCTCCTTTGTAGTTATTTCTTTTTTCATAATTCATACTATATTTATACAATATTTTTCCAATTTTATCAAGCATTTTAAATTAATTTAATATTAAGTTTGTATTACAAAAATATTACAAATGTAATATTATGCTTCTACATATTCTATAAATGATTCTAATACCTTTACATATTTTAATTTATTTTCTAAATTGTCAGTAGTTTTATATTTTACTAATATATAATTTTGTGTATGTCCTTTATAATATCCGTCTTCATTTTCTTCAAATAATACTTCTACTTCTTCCCCTACATATTGCTCATTATATTTTTTTTGATTTTGATTTGACATTTCAATTAATTCTTTACTTCTATGTTCTTTTAGTTTATTATCTACTTGATTTTCCATTATAGCAGCTCTTGTTCCTTCTCTTGGAGAATATGGAAATACATGCATTTTATAAAATTTTATTTCTTTTAAAAATTGATATGTTTGCTTAAATTCTTCTTCTGTTTCTCCTGGAAATCCAACAATAATATCTGTTGTAAGTATTACATCATTATAATATTTTCTCAATCTACTTACTATTTCTTTAAATTGACTTGTAGTATATTTTCTATTCATTCTCTTTAATGTTTCATCACAACCACTTTGTAATGATAAATGGAAATGATGACAAATTTTATCTAATTTTATTAATCTTTTCATAAAATCTTCTGTAATAATTGTTGGTTCTAATGAACCTAATCTAATACGCACAATTCCATCAATCTTATTAATTTCTTCCAATAAATCTATTAAATAATATCCATTATCAAAATCTCTACCATATGATGCAATATGTATTCCTGTTATTACAATTTCTTGAATTCCTTTTTGGGCAATTTGTTTTATTTCTTTTAATATACTTTCTGGTTTTCTACTTCTTACTCTACCTCTTGCATAAGGAATTAAACAATATGAACAAAATTGATTACATCCATCTTGTACTTTTATTACTGCTCTTGTTTTCTCTGTATAAGTTATTTGTCCCATATCTATAAATTCTTTTTGTTTACTTATATCTTGTACTTCTACAATTTTTTGTTGTTTTTTCATATATTCTTCAAGAAAATAAACTATATCATTTTTTTCATCATTTCCAATAACAATATCTACTTCTGGCATTTCTTCCAATTGTTTTTTTGCCACTTGAGCATAACACCCAGTGGCAATTATTATTGCATTATGATTTTTTTCTTTTATTTTTCTTAACATATGTCTTGATTTTCTATCTGACATATTGGTTACTGTACATGTATTTATTACACATATATCTGATATATTATCATTTATATCTACAATCTGATATCCTGCTTCTTGGAATTTTTGCATCATTGCATTTGTTTCATATTGATTTACTTTACATCCTAATGTATAAAAACTTATATTTTTCATTTTTTACCTCTATATTAATGTTGCTCCTATTATTCCTGCATCATTCTTAAATTTTGCAAGTTTAATTATTATATCACATCTTTTATTAAATAACAAGTCACCTTCTATTAGCGCTTTTTTTAGAGGTTCTATAAAAATGTCTTCAAAATATGCAAAACTTCCTCCTAAGCATATTGCTTCTGGTTCAAATATATTGATTATATTTGATATTCCTATTGCTAAATCTTGTATATAATTATTTATTATATATTTTAATGTAGGATTATTTTCATTTTGTAATATAAATTTTTTTATTTTCTCTCCTTCGATTGTATTCAAATTAAATTCCTTAGAAATCTTTTCTTTCAATCTTTTCATACTAGCATATGTTTCAAAACATCCTCTTTTGCCACAATTACATAATGTTCCATTTTTTTGTATTACAATATGACTAAATTCAAATCCCGGTACATTTCTTGCTTCTAATAATTTTCCATTAAATATAACTGCTCCTCCAACTCCAGTTCCTATAGATAAAAATATACTATCTTGATATTGGTTTAATTCTCCATATTTTTTTTCTGCAAGAGCTGCACATTTAGCATCATTTTTTAATTTCACATCAATATTAAGAATTTCTTTTAATCTTGATGCTAAATTATAGTCATTTATTCCTAAATTTACAGCTTTTACTATTTTATTATTTGAAACAGTTCCTGGAATGGCTATTCCAATCATTTCTATTGGTTTTAATAATTTAAATTGCATTATATTTTCTATTATAAATGGTTCTATTTCACTTATTAAATTATCGTTTAGTTTGATGTTTTTTTCTACTTTTTCTATTATTTTTCCATTTTCATCAACTAAACCTATTGCAATATGGCTACCGCCTAAATCTATCCCAATTTTCATATTTTTTCCTTTTTCATTTTATATTTTATAAATATGCCTCAAACAAGAAGCTTCCCATATAAACTTGTATTACAGGTACTAATATTACTATTACAAAGAAAATAAGTACAATTCCTACTATAGAATATATTATTTCTGGCATTACTTTTACAACCTTTTCTATAGTATTATTTATATCCATATCCATATATTCTAATAATTTTGAAAGCATTTCTGTTAAATCTGTTTGCATACCTATTTTTAACATTTCTGTTGTCATCGGAGAACACAAGCCTGCTTTTTCAAATGGTTCTATCCATGAATAACCTGTAAGCATATTATTTATTGATGTTTCTATTATTGAAAGCATAACATAATTTTTTATTACATTTTTACTAACTTCTAAGGCATCTTGAATTCTCATTCCATTTTCTATATTTAAATACATTGCTTTCATTAATCTTGAAAAGTCTAATGAAAATATTAATTTACCAAAAACGGGCATTGTATATTTAAAATAATCGAAATTATATTTTCCCTTTGGAGTATTTATATATAGCAATATAGCAGCTATAATCCCTACTATTACTCCTGTTGGTAGATACCAATATTTTATAAACAAATTAACCATATCTTGGAACCACAAAGTCATTGCAGGCAATGTTGCTTCTGTTCCGATTTCATCAAATAAATTTTGGATTTGTGGTATTGCAAATAATGTTCCACCTATTAATAATACAAATATTGCAATAAATTGTGCTATATTTGGAATCAATATTTTTTTTATCTTTTTATTTATTTTGTCCGAATCCTCTAAATATTGTACAGCTTGTCCCAAAGAATTAGTCAACGAACCAGATAATTCTCCTACTTTTATCATATTAATATATATATATGGAAATATATCTGAATAATATTCCATTGTTGTATACATATATTCTCCGGCTTCCACTCCAGCCAAAACATCTTCAAGAATTCCTTTTAATGTAATATTTTCTGTGCTTTGTACTATTGTTTGTAATGCATGAATATTATTAAAATTTGCTTTTTTTAACAAATAAAAATTCTCAGTAAAAATAACTATATCTCTGACCGTTACTTTTTCAGTAGCCGCTAAATATAAATTTATTTTTTCTATAGTTGATGGTCTAGCAATTTGTTTTTTATTAATTTGTGCTGTATTTACATTTTTAATAATACCTTGCATCTCTGTAATATTTTTCTTTTTCTTAACTTTATTCTTATATGCCACTTGTATTATCTCTATTGGTGTAATTCCGTTATTTTTAAGTTTTTTTATTAGCTCTTGTTTGCTTCCTTCTTCAACTTTATTCCTTATAATTAAGCCTTTATCTGTAACTGCTTTATACACATATACTGGCATTGATTTTCTCCTTTCTGCTTACTAATAATTGTTAACATTTCCCATTTTTATTTTTAACTGCATTATGGTTCTATTCAATGTTTCTATATTTTTTTCTTCTACTTGTGCTTTTGCTTGTTCTAATGTTATTTTATTTTCTACAAATAAACGAGCAATTGAATTTATTATACTAACACTTCCTTTATCTTGACCACTTTGTATTGCATCTTCTATTTCTGCTACACTTATTTTTTCTTTTCTTATAACACCTGCTACTATATTATCAACAACCATTACTTCTGGAAGCAATTCTAACTTTCCGGATGTTCCAACTAATAATCTTTGTGATATTACTAATTTTAATAATGATGACATCAAATATTTTATTTGTGCTTGGTCTCGTACTTCATAAAAGTTTATCATTCTATCTATTGTTTCAGCACATGATTTTGTATGTAAAGTTCCTATTACTAAATGTCCTGATTCTGCCATTTCTATTGCAGCTTCCATTGTTACTCTATCTCTAATCTCTCCTATTATTAATATGTCACAATCTTCTCTTAGTGCATTTTTTACACCATCATGATATGTCAAACAGTCCCTTCCTTCTCCAACTTCTTTTTGTACAATTATGGAATTCTTAGATTTATGTTTATATTCTATAGGGCTTTCTAGTGACAATATTTTTTTGTTTTGTGTTTCATTTATATGATTTACTAAAGCATTTAATGTAGTAGATTTTCCAGAATTTGTTTTTCCTGTTACTAGAATCAATCCTTGTGGTTGATATGTCATCCTTCTTACAATATCTGGTACTCCTAAATCTTCATATCTAGGTAATTCATTTTTTATGATTCTCATGGTACATACCGGTACATCATTTGAATATGACAAGTTTACCCTTAAACGAATTCCTTGATATTCATATGATGTATCTAATTTTCTTGTTGTATTAAATACTTTATCTTTTTCAACATTCCCGGAAACAATATGATCATATGTATCAAACATATCTTCATCTTTTATAATTTCTGTTCCTTCTAACTCTATTAATGCTCTTGAAACTCTAGCCATTGGTTTTAAACCCGACATTAAATGTATGTCTGATGCATCTTTTTCTATCGCTTGTGCTATTATTTTATCAATATTTATCATTTTTTCCTCCTCTTTTAATTAAAAAATTAATATTTTTCTGTTTAATTCTTCTAAATTAGTTTTTCCTGCTATAACTTTATTTAACCCATCTATAACTAATGGTCTATATGATCCTTCTAATGCTTTTTTCCTTATTTCAATGCTTGATTTTCCAGACATTATAAGTTCTTTTATATCATCTGTTAAATCAAGTATTTCAAATATTCCAATTCTATCATAATATCCAGTATTATTACAACTTGAACACCCAATTGCATCATAAGTTACTGCATTTTCCAAATTAAACTCTGTATTATATTTTTTTCCTATATTCTGTATTATTTCTTTTTCTTGACTTGTAAATTCTCTTTTTTTCCTACATTTTGGACATAATTTTCTTACTAATCTTTGAGATATTGCTGTCGCTACAGTGCTTGCTATATCATAATCTGGTAATCCTATTTTCCTTAATCTTGTTATTACCTCTACTGCATCTATTGTATGTATTGTTGATAATACATAATGTCCTGTTTGTCCTGATTGTATTGCAATTTCTGCTGTTTCTCTATCTCTTATTTCTCCTACTAATATTATATCTGGATCTTGTCTTAAAACTGTCCTTAATGCTCCTGAAAAAGTTGATTTTGCATCAACTTCTATTTGGTTTAAACCGTCTATACGTATTTCTACTGGATCTTCTATTGTTGTTATATTTATTTCTGGCCTATTTAAATAATCAATAAAACTATATAAGCTTGTTGTTTTTCCTTCTCCTGTTGGTGCTGCAATAATTGTAATACTATTTCTTTTGTTTATACTTTTATTTAATTCTTGTTCTGTACCTGGAAATCCTAAATCAAATATATTTTTTATGTTTGAATTTTTCTTTAATAATCTTAATACAAATTTTTCTCCATATACATTTTTTTGAGAAGATACACGTATATTATAATCTTCATATGCTAATATTCTTCCATCTTGTGATTCTTGTTTTTCTTGATGCATATTTGATATTGCTTTAAGCCTTCCTACTATTTGCGCTTGTTTATTTTTAGGTATTCTGGTTGCTGTATATAGTTCTCCATCTATTCTATATCTTACTCTTATATCATCTTTTTCTGGTTCTATATGTATATCGCTTGTTCTTTTTTCCATGGCTGTTTTTATTATAGAATCTACTATTTCTGTTGTATTATCATCATTTCCTATTTGAGCCATATTTTTTTCTGCTGTTCCCCCAAGATTTTTTAAAGCTTTGTCTATCATAGATTGAAATGTTATATATGGTTCTACTATTAATCCTTTGTTTAACATTAATAATCTCATTGTTTCTATATTTTTCCTATTAGTTGTATCAGAAAAACATACTTTCATTTTTCCATTTATTATTTCAAATGGTATAACTTTATTTTTTTGAGCAATTTCTAATGAAATATAATCTAAAACACTTATCTTTATTGAATCTTCTGTTAGTAACATTCCTTTTACGCCTAAGATTTCTCCTATTGCCTCTATTAAAACTTGAGCATTACATACTTCTAATTCATATAATATCTCGCCTATTTTTTTGTTTGGTTTCTTTCTTTGCTCTTTTAATGCTCTTTCTATATCATCTTCTTGTACAATTCCCCTTTTTACAAGTTCTATTCCTATTGGCTGGCGTTTTCTCATATTCATTTTTCGTCCCTCCATTTTTATTTTATTATAATATAAGTATTATAATAATTTTTTCCTTTGATAGTTATTTCAACAGATACTTTTTCTTTTGTTTCATCATACGAAAACTTACAATTATCTATATCGTCACATATTTTTGCTTTATTAATATATATTTTTCCGTTTTGATATGTATATTGATTTTGTGTTTTAGCAAATTTTACATAATTTTCTCCAAAAGCTTCCACTACATTTCCTTTAGTATTTATTTCATCAGTAAAATACGTATTAATTTTTATATATTCAGATAAAGCTTTATTTTCTGCTGTATAATCATTAATATTCCTATAAAAATATGTTATTATTCTACCAATAATTAGTACAATAACAGTTAAAGCAATAACATATATAATTATTGATATTAAAGTTACTCCTCTTTCTGATTTCATAATCTGCCTCCTGTATTAGAGCTATATATTTTTAACTAGTGTCTCTATAGTTATTTCTTCATTTTTATTATTTTCTTTATAGCTAATAGTTACTCTTAAAATCTTTATTACATTTTCCTCTTTATAATCTTCTATTATTATTTCTGGAACATATCCATTAGGTAAATTAATTGTTTTGCCAGATATTGTTTGTAAAGTTTCTATATCCATTGATGCTTCTTCTGTTTTAGTTAATTTATCAAAAGGACTTTCTTTTAATGCTTCTATAATTTCTATACATAAATTTGTTGCAACTGTTTTTCTCTCAATCTTTTTTGAACTAACTGCCATATTATAAAATAGCATTGATATTATTGATGCAAAAACTATAAAAACGATTGTTGCTACAGATATATCTATGCCGGTAAATCCCTTATTGTTCTTTAAATTCATTTTATTCCCTTCCTTATATCATATAATTATTTGTAAATGAAATCGCTAATAAAATAATTATATTACTTGTCCCTAGCCAAAAACCAATTGGCATCTCTGATAAATGTATTTTGTGATTGTTAAATTTTTGTTGTCTTGATTTTTCTATAATAATATATAAACATATTTCAAAAACTGTTGTTATTATTGTTGCTATAAAAACATCTTTTTCTGTAAAAACTAATATAATATTTAATAATATCAATAATTTTATTATATTACTTTCCAAGGCATATCTTTTTAAAAGAAATGTATCTGCTGTTAATAATATTGCAAATATTGATAGATATATAGCATATCTATATATACTAGTTGCATCTATTGTATATAGATATATCATATATATAATTGATATGATTATTCCATATGCAAGCACATTTTTATTTATTTTATTATATTCTTTATCTATTCCTGAGATTAATATTATTTCTGTTAAATATAATATTGAAAATGCATAAATTATAATATTATCTTTTGATATGTTTTCAATATTAATATTAAATATTAATGCAAATAAGACAAAAATTACACCACCTAATAATTCTAAAATTAAATATCTTATTCTTATTTTTTGTTTGCAATTTTTGCATTTTCCACCCAAAAAAATATAACTTAATACTGGGATTAATTCAAAAAAACCTAATTTATGATTACAGTTTGGGCAATATGAATGTTTTTTAATTATATCTATATTTTTAGGTATTCTATATACTGCTAGTGTATAAAAACTTCCAAATACTGTTCCCATTATAAAAATTATTGCATATAAAAATATGTTCATTTCTATTACCTTTCTTTTACTTTTGTTTTATATTATTATAGGCATATACAAAAGTATATGCCTGTTGTTTGTATATTATTTTTATGTTTCATCGGCTGGAGTTTTTGTTTGGTTTACTTGTTTTACATAAGGATCTGTTTTTTCAACTTTTGTAGTTGTTAATGTAAATACAGATTTAATTTCATCATATTTATCAGAAGAATCTGTTTCTGCATCTGTAAAATTAGCATCTGTGTATTTTATTTCTATTGTTCCATCATCATTTCCATTTCCTTCATCATTAGGGGTATAAGTATATGTAACAACATATCCACTTTTTTCTGAATCATCTGCTATATATGTATTTGACTCAGCAGGTGTCTCTGTTAGTGAAACATCTGTAATTCCTAATTCAGAAAGTACTGTTTCTGCTAATTCTTTTCCTGCTGCTTCATCTGTTGGGTCATATGATTTATCTACAGATACTTTTGATAAAACTATTGTGTATATTGTGTTATATGCCATATCAATTTTTTCAACAACATCTCCTTCTACATTTGCAACTTGTGCTTCTTTTGCTTGAGTTAT
>CALXJW010000052.1 GCA_944388725.1 uncultured Clostridia bacterium
TCTAAGTTTATTAAATATATAGAAAGCGCTACTAATACTATTACTGTTAATATAAATCCTTTATTTATTTTTCTTAAAATTTTCATTTTCTTCCTTCCTTTCAGGGAAATTTTGTCCCGGTTCTGTTTTTTCCTTTTGGTAAATTTGGGGACGGTTCTCTTTTTTCCATTCAGGAAAAAAGAGAACCGTCCCCATTTTTCCCTATAACATTTTTAAAATATCTTCATCTTTTTTTAAGTTTGGGCCTAAAAATTCGTAACATTTATTACTTTTTTGCATAGCTGCCATTCCTATTTCTTTGTCTTCTCTCAATCTATTACTTGCATATTTTATTATAATCGGTTTATTAGTTACTGCTTCTAATACTGCCTCTTTATCATCTCTTAATTTTTGACTTGCAAAATATAATATTTGTCCTGATTTTTTCAGCCCTGCTAATAATAATTCTTTGTCTTCTAATAAATTTTCTTTTGCATAACAATATGTCCAACCAACATTACTTACTGATTCATATACTACATCTCTATCTGCTTTTAGTCTATCACTTGCAAATTCTAATGCTTCTGGATTATTTTTTATTGCTTCTAATACTATTTGCTTATCATCTCTAAATTCTGGACAAGCAAATTCTAATAATTCTCCTTCTTTTTGCACATTTTCTATTACATATTCTTTGTTGGTAGAATTTTGTTTCATTTTTGTTACTTCTATTCTTTCTGGCAATTTTTTCGTCTCCTATTCTCTTTTATAAATTATTTCTCCATTTTTAATTGTATATAGTATTTTAATATTTTTTAATTCATCTACTTGAACTTTTAATAGATTTTTATCGATTATAATAAAATCTGCATTTTTTCCTACTTTTATGCTTCCTTTTTCTTTTTCTTCAAAATATTGATATGCAGAATTTATTGTTACTCCTTTTATTGCTTCTTCTACAGTTACTTTTTGATTTTCTCCCAATTCAACCCCATTTTGTGTTTTTCTATTCACTGCACACCAAATTGTTTCAAACATATTTGGAAGTATTACAGGAGTATCTTGATGCATTGTATATATCATTCCATTTTCTATAGCACTTTTTATTGGACTTATTTCTTTTGCTCTTTCTCCAAAATTTTTTATATGAATATCTCCCCAATAATATACATGTGCTACAAAAAATGATGGTATCATATCTATTTCTTTCATTCTTGGTAATTGATCTTTTCTTACTAATTGTGCATGTATCATTACAGGTCTATAGTTATCTACTGCTCCTATTTTTTCATATGCTTTTATCAGTTGTTCAGCTGCTGCATCTCCATTACAATGTGTTATTAATTGCATTCCTTCATCAACTACATCTTGTACCATATTTTCTACTTTAATTGTCTTATATATTGGGTATCCACAATATTCTTCTTCTCCTTCATATGGTGTAGTCATCCAAGCTGTTCTTCCTTGTGGTGAACCATCTAAAAATAGTTTATATCCTCCTATTTTATAGTGATTATAGTATTTTCCTACTAGTCTTCTATTTTGTTCTACTATTTCTTTTGAATCTTTTATATCCACATAACTGATAATATCTAAATTTAGCATTTCATTTTCTGACATTGTTTTTAATAATTCAAATTCACTTTGTTTTGTTAGTCCTTCTTGTGCTGTTGTAATTCCATAGCTTGCATAAATTTTTTCCGCTTTTTTTATCAATTTCATCATTTGTTCTTTTGAATTTATTTGTGTTTTTTGTGTTGCATTTATAAATGCACTTTCTTCTAGATATCCATTAGGTTCTTTTGAGTTATTTTTTCTTCCTATTTTTCCGCCTTCTGGTTCTATTGTTTGTTCATTTATTCCAGCTAATTCTAATGCTTTTGTATTTAAAACTCCCATATGACCTGATTTATGTGCTATCATTACTGGATTTGTTGTTGATATTTTATCTAATATTTCTTTTGTAGGTTGAGCTTTTTCTTTTAAAAAGTTATGATCATATCCAAAGCCTATTATCCATTCTTCATCATTTTTGTTATTATCTTTTTTAAATTTTTTCATTGTGTCTATTATTTCTTCATAGTTTAAACATTTTTCTAATTGTGCAATTCCTAGTGTTTGTGCAAATGACACTATATGACTATGTGGATCTATAAATGCTGGCATCAAACATGCACCTTCTAGGTCTATTTGTTCTACTTCCTGATTTTTTATTTCTTCTAGTATTTCTTCCTGTTTTCCTGTTTTTACTATTTTTCCATCTTCTACTATTATTGCTTCTGTTTCTTCATCTTCTAGTGTTATTATGGGTCCATTATAATATACTTGTTTCATAATAATACCTCCTTAGGTCAAAAAATGACCTTACTTTTTTGTAAGGCCATTATATCATTTTATATTTTATTTTACTATAATTTTTTATTAATTCTTTATTAATTATTTATTAAGGTTTTATTATTTACTATTTTCGACAATTTATGATATTTCTGTAACTTCTTCAAGAAAACTAAATTCTATGATGCCTTTTTATTTCTTAATTCATTTGCATATTGTAATGTTATTTCATTTATTTCTCCTGATGATATTCTAGCTATTTCTTTTATTACTTCTTGTTCATTTAATAATTTTATATTTGTGCTAGTTCTTTCGTTTTCTACTTTTTTGCTTATATAATAATTATAATCTGCTGTTGCTGCTATTGGTGCTAAATGCGAAATACATAATACTTGATGTGTTTTTGAAATTCCCTTTAATTTGTCTGCAACAGATTTTGCTGCTTTTCCACTTATTCCTGTATCTATTTCATCAAATATTAAAATTGGCATTTTATCTGTTTCTGCTAATACTTTTTTTATAGCTAACATTATTCTCGAAGTTTCTCCACCTGATGCTATTTTTATTAATTCTGTTTCATTTTCTCCTATATTTGTTTTTATATATATTTCTACTTTGTCTTTTCCATTTTCATAAAATTCTGCTTCATTATACTCTACTTTTACATTTATTTTTGCATTTTTCATTTCTAATTCTATTAGTTCTCGATTTATTTTTTCACTTAATATTTGTGCTTTTTCTTTTCTTATTTTACTTATTTGTTCTGCTAATTTTGTCATTTCTATTTGTAATTGTTTTTGCTCTTTCTTTAATTTATTATTATATTCTTCTAAGTTTTCTATTTTTTCTATTTCTTGTTCTATTTCTTCTTTATATTTTAAGATTTCTTCTATGTTATTTCCATATTTTCTTTTTAAATCATGTATTTTATCTAGTCTTATTTCTACTTCTTCTCTTTCTTGTTCATCAAATTCAATATCTCCATTGTATTCTTTTATTTCTCTTGATATTTCTTCTAATTCATAATACAAACTTTTTAGTTCACCTGCTGTTTTTTCATATTTTGAATCTATATTTTCTATTTTTTCTAAAGCTCTTATTGCTATAGATATTTGGTCTATTGTATTTTCTTCTATTGCATTTTCTGCTTCTTTTAAATTTTTAGCTATTTTTTCTGAATTTATTATTTTGCTTCTTTTTTCTTCTAATTTTTCCTCTTCTCCTATTTTTAGTTCTGCATTTTCTATTTCTTCTATTTGGTATTTTAACAAATCTATTTTTCTTTGTTTTTCTTTCTCATCTCCATAATTGTCTTTCAATTGTTTTTTTATTTGATTATTTTTTTCATATCTTTCTTTATATTCTTCTTTTAACTCTATAATTTCTTCTCCAATAAAATCATCTAAATATTGTATATGTGTATTTGCATCAAATATTGTTTGTGTATCTTTTTGACCATGTATTTCTATATAATTACTCATAAATTCTTTTAATTCTGAAACTGTTACTAATCTTCCATTTATTTTACACATATTTCTTCCATTACTATATATTTCTCTAGAAATTATTATGTTTCCATCAACTGAATTCTTATCTTCTGGGTTATACATGCACATTTCTACAAATGAATGTGTTTCTCCTTTTCTTATCATTTCTTTAGAAAATCTACCACCACATATTATATTTAATGAACCTATTATTAATGTTTTCCCAGCACCTGTTTCTCCAGTTAAAACATTTAAACCTTTATTAAAGTTTATTTCAATATCTTCTATTATTCCTATATTTTTTATATGTAATGTTGTTATCATTTTTGCCTCCCACAAAACAAAAAAATGTTCGTTTTAATTATATTGACTTTTTTAAATTTTGTCAATACTTTTCGAACATTTTTTTGTTTTTTTATTTTGTTATCTTTTATATTGTATCATCATTTTCTACCCAATCTGATACCATTTGAATTCTATAATTTTCTTTATCATATCTCATTACAACTTTTTCAATTCCTGCATTTATTATCATTCTTTTACATAATGTACATGGTTCTGTTTCTTTTTTATATTCTCCTGTTCTTTTATTTACTCCGACCAAATATAATGTAGAACCTATCATATCTTTTCTTTTACTACTTATTATAGCATTTTGTTCACTATGTACAGATCTGCATAATTCATATCCTGCTCCATGTGGTGTATTATTTTGTTGTCTTCTACAGTATCCTAAGTCAATACAATTTTTTCTTCCTCTTGGTGCTCCCGTATATCCTGTTGAAATAATTTCGTCATTTTTTACTATAACACTTCCATAATTATTTCTTAAACAGGTTCCTCTTTGTGCTACTGTTTCTGCTATATTTAAATAATAATTTATTTTATCTATTCTTTCCATATATAATTCCTTTCATTTTTATGATATATTATATTTTATTGTCTGTCAATATATTTTTTAAAGAAATCTCCCTCTATTCCAACTACTGTTAATTTTTTTACTTTAAACATTATTTTTAATCTCTAATACCAAAATACTATAGTAATATTATAATATTTTTTCTCATTGTTACAATATATATAATACTAAATATTTACATTGACTTTTAATTTATATATATATATAATGTTGGTAAAATAATTCAATTTTTGTTATATGGAGGAAAACTATGGATAAAAGACGTATTAGAAATCGTAATAATAAACTTAAGAAAGAAAAAAAATTTAATTGGTCTATTATTATAAAATGCACCATATTTCTTTGCATTATTTTTTTAGCTTCATTTTTTTCGATTTTAAACATAGGAAATTCTAATATTATTAATAATATATATATAAATGGTATTTCTGTTTCAAGCCTATCTAGAGAACAAGCTAAAGAAAAATTGGAGCCATTACTAGAAGATGCTCTGTCTAAAGAAATACTTATAAAATATGATAATTATGAAACTACAATTCTTCCTGCAGAAATTGACTTTTCTTATGACATAGGTGCTGCATTAGAAGAAGCTTATAGTATTGGTAGAACTGGAAACATCTTATCTAATAATTTTAGAATTCTTATTTCTTTATTTAAAAAGACTAACATTGAAGCACCAATTATATATGATTCTAATAAGTTAGAAAATATAATTAATAATATAAGTGTTGAAATACCTAACCTTGTAGTTGAACCTTCTTATTACATTAGTAATGACTCTCTTATTCTAACCAAAGGTTCTGCTGGTAATTATTTAGACAAAGAACAAGTAAAACAATCGATTCTTTCTGGTATAAAAGAACAAAAAGATTCTATTAATTTATCAGTTGCTTTTGTTGAACCACAAAGTATTGATATTAATGAGATTCATAGTGAAATATATTCAGAACCTCAAAATGCTTCTATCACTCAAAATCCTTATTCTATTTCTGCTGAACAACAAGGTATTGACTTTGCAATTTCTATCGAAGAAGCTCAAAATCTAATAGATACTTCTGATTCAGACCAAGTTATAATTCCACTTACATATACAGATGCTGAAATAACTGTTTCAGATTTAGGAGAAGACATTTTTGGAAATATTATTTCTACTTGTACTACAAAATATGATTCAACAAATACTAATAGAGTTATAAATTTACAATTAGCAGCTGATAAAATTAATGGAACAATTATAAACCCAGGTGAAACATTTTCTTTTAATAAAATTGTTGGTGAAAGAACTACTAAAAATGGATTCGCTGAAGCTATTATATATGCAGATGGTGAACTTGATTATGGTATTGGTGGAGGTATTTGTCAAATTTCTTCAACATTATATAATTCTGTTTTACTTGCTAATCTTGAAATTGTTGAAAGAAAAAATCACAGTATGACTGTTACATATTTACCATTAGGGCATGATGCAACTGTTTCTTATGGTAGTGTTGATTTTAAATTTAAAAATAATAGATCATACCCAATAAAAATTTCTTCCACACTAAATTCTGGAGTAATTACAATATCAATTTGTGGTGTTAAAGAAAAAAACGAATATTCTGTAGATATTGTAGTTGAAACAACTCAAGTTGATGATTTTGAAACAGTATATGAATATTCTTCTTCTCTTGCCCCAGGAACACAATATATTAAGCAAACTGGTAAATATGGATACAAGTGTTCTACATATAGAGTTCTTTCTCAAAATGGAAAAGTTGTTTCAAAAACTTTAATTTCAACAGATACATATAAACCACAAAAACAAATTGTTGTTATGGCAAAATAATAAAAAAAGTAAAAATGGGTAAAATGGGGACGGTTCTCAAATTTCCTTTTTAGAAAAGGAAATTTGAGAACCGTCCCCATTTTACCCATTTTAGCCATTTTACCATTTTTCCCTGCATATTTTTCAGTTTTCAAAATATTATTAAACAAGATTTTTTGAAAGGACCTTTATTTTGAAAACTTTAAAAATTTTTGTATTAAATACTTTAATTTTATTAGCTAGTTCCATATTTTTACAGATAATTGGAATGTTTTTTAACATATATATTTCTAAAACTATTGGAGAAGAAGCAATTGGTTTATTTTCTCTAGTTATGTCAGTATATATGTTTGGCATCACACTTGCTTCTGCAGGAATTAATATTTCTGCTACAAGAATTGTTTCTGAAGAACTTGCTTGCAATAATCCAATTGGTGCAAAAAAAGCTGCCCAAAAATGTATATTTTTAAGTTTTATTTTTGGTATTTCTGCTAGTTTAATATTTTTTGCTTTTTCAGATTTTATAACAATAAAATGCCTTCACAATAAAATTAGTAAAAATGTTATTTATTTAATTTGCATTGCTTTGCCTTTTATTTCTATGTCTTCAGCAGTAAATGGATATTTTACTGCTGTTAGGAGAGTTTATAAAAATGCATTTGCAAAATTTTTTGAAGAATTTGTTAAAATTTTTGCAACTTTTGTTTTGTTGAAATCATTTATGCCTAATGAAATTAATTATGCTTGTTATGCTTTAATTTTAGCTGATGTAATATCTGAAGTTCTTTCTTATATTTATTTATATTTTTTATATAAATTCGATAAAAGAAAATGTTTGAATAATTCTCGCTATAAAGATATAGATTCTTATACTAATCGTATTTTAAGAATCACAATTCCGGTTGCTTTAACCTCTTATTTACGTTCTGGTTTATCAACTATTAATCAACTAATTATTCCTACTAGTTTACAAAAAAGCGGTATGAGTTCATCTAATTCTTTAATTTCTTATGGAATTGTTAATGGTATGGCCATGCCTATTATTATGTTCCCCGTTATTTTGATTACTAGTTTTAGTGGTTTATTAATACCCGAATTTTCTCGATATTACGTTGGAAAAAAATATAAAAAAATAAGATTATTCTCTTTTATAATTTTAGCTTGTACTTTTATTTTTTCTATTTTAGTTTCACTTTTCATGTTTATTTTTGCTGATAACTTATGTACGGCTATTTATAATAAACTTGAAATTGCTAAATATGTACGAATTCTTTCTCCTTTAGTAATTGTTATGTATTTAGATATTATTATTGATAGTATTTTAAAAGGACTGGATGCCCAAGTTAGTGTTATGGGTATTAATATTATTGATTGTATAATTAGTATTAGTTTTATTTATTTTTTGGTACCAACTCTTGGATTTAGTGGATATATTATTTCTATTTTTATTAGCGAATTAGTTAATTTTTCTTTAAGTGGCTGGAAACTATTGAAAATTTTACAAACTATGAAATGAAGTATAAAAAAATACTTCATTTTTTATTTTTACATTGTAACACATTTTTATATTTTCCATATTATATATTATCAAAAGAAAAAAACCTAAAGATTTTTCTTCAGGAATAAGATTAAATTCGAAAGGGGGGTTTTATATGCCAGAGAATAGAGGATGCGGATGTGGATTTGGTTTCGGTGATGATTGCTGCTGGATAATCATTCTTATACTTTTATTATGCTGCTGCTGTGGTGGTAATAAAGGATGTTGCTAATCCTTTAGACATATAGAAGACTCCCTTTCGAGAGTCTTCTTTTTTTAGATTATAATTTTGATACTTTTTATTTAATTATACATTCATTGTCATATTGCTGAATTGATCTTCTAATCTTGTAATTCTTTTATCATGTGCTTCAAACATTTTTTCAATGGATGTTTGAAATGACCATAAGATATTTATTATATCTTCTTTGTCTTTTTTTCTATTCTTTCTGTATTCTTCCCAGGATTTATTATTATCTAGCCATAATTTTTGATTTTCTTGCCAGCGTTTTTCATTTTCTTCCCAACGTTTTTCGTTTTCTTCCCAACGTTTTTCGTTTTCTTCCCAACGCTTGTCATTCTCTTTCCAACGCTTTTCGTTTTCCTCCCAACGCTTGTCATTCTCTTTCCAACGTTTTTCGTTTTCTTCTCTAAATTTTATTATTTCCTCTCTGTTTTGCTTTATATCATCTCTACATTGTTGAATATCATTTTTTAAAGAATTTACAATTCTTAATATTTCTAATATTATATCATCTTGTTGCATAAATAGACTCCTCCTTTAAAATTTGGTTTTTGATTGTTTTTAAGAATTTAATTTTTGATTATTTAGATTTAAAATAAAAAGACTTTAAAAATTTTGAATTTAAAATATTGTATCAAAATTACTTATGTGTAAAATTTCTATTA
>CALXJW010000053.1 GCA_944388725.1 uncultured Clostridia bacterium
CTCCCATCTTCCATATATTCCACAAGGTAATACTAAATTTGAATCTTCCATTGGTAATCCGATTTCTCCTGATGTTACTTTACCTCTATATTGTTTATTTACTGTCAAGTTAAGTATATTTTCTAATACTTTACTTGATATTCCTGTTGTATATGAATTTATTAAGAAAAATAGCGGATTATCTGATAATACTTTTGTACATAATTCTACTAAATCATATATATTATTTTCAAATTGCCATACTTCCCCATTTGCTCCTCTACCATAAGATGGTGGATCCATTATAATTGCATCATATTTATTTCCTCTACGAATTTCTCTGTTCACAAATTTTACAACATCATCTATTATATATCTTACTGGTCTTTTTTCTAAACCTGATGAAATTATATTTTCTTTTGCCCATGTTACCATCCCTTTTGAACTATCTACATGGCATACTGATGCTCCTGCATGTGCACATGCTACTGTTGCTCCTCCTGTATATGCAAATAAATTTAATACTTTTATTTCTCTTTTAGCGTTTTTAATTTTATCAATCATCCAATCCCAGTTAACTGCTTGTTCTGGAAATAATCCTGTATGTTTAAATCCCATTGGTTTTATATTAAATGTAAGTTCTTTATATTTTATTTGCCATTTTTCCGGCATTTTTTTATTATATTCCCATGAACCTCCTCCTGTTTTGCTTCTATGATATGTTGCATTTATATTTTTCCATTTTTGTGGATATGTTTTTTCTTTCCATATTATTTGTGGATCTGGTCTTGATAATATTATATCTCCCCATTTTTCTAATTTTTGTCCATCTGCCATATCTAATATCTTATAATCTTTCCAATTATTTGCTATGTTCATTTTTATCATTCCTTTTTTATTTATATATTGCATATTATACACTATTTATAGAAGTTTTTCAATTTTTTAAATAAAACTCTTATTTTTTAACTGTTGTTTAGCATAAGTATAACCTATTTTATATAATGAATCTATTTTTGTGGCATCTAATAACCCTACTTTTTTTAATGGAATATTTATAATCTTATCAATTCCATCTCTTTCATAATTAGCTAATTCTCTTCCTTGTAGCTCTAAAGATCTTTCAGCCACATCTATTAAATTCATGCAACAATCATTTTTAGTAAATGTTGTATCAAATTCAATTCCCCATACTTCATCAGCTCCTATTTGTTTTAGTGATTTCCAAGGTAAATTTTCTCTAACTCCTCCATCAATTAGTTGTATATTATCATATTTACAAGGAGCCATAACTACTGGAAAAGTACAACTTGCTCTAACCGCTTTACCTATTGGCATATCTGTTATATATTTAATCTTATCCGAAAACTCTTTTCTTACCTGTTTTGAACAAGCAATATATACTATTCCATTTTGCAAACCTACCATAGAAATTAATAATGGCATTTTTATTTCATTAATGTTTTTTATATTTTGTTTTTTACAAATATCATTTATTATATTTTCTATAACTTTACCACTATTTAAACCATCAATTATAATTTCTCTTTGAAATATAATTCCAAAAATCATTTTAAAAATATTCTTCCATTCAAAATATTTTATTTTAGGGGCATATTTTTTTAGCATTATCAACATTTCATCACTATTATATCCTAAAGCATACATTGTAGCTATCATACTACCTGAGGATGCACCAGATACACAATCAAATTTTATATTTTCTTCTTCTAATGCTTTTAAAGCTCCTATATGTGCTGCAGCTTTTATTCCTCCTCCTGATAAGCACAAACCTTTCATACAAAAACCTCCTTGTATAATATGTTTATGCTATTAATGTAAAAAAGAGAACCGTCCCCAAATTACCCAAGGGTAAAAAGAGAACCGTCCCCAAATTTACCACATAAGATTACCAACTCATAAATCATATAAAAGTTTATACCTGTTAAAGCCAAAAAAGAAATTACTGCAAAAGATAATAATTTATGTTTTTTTAAAGTTTTCATTAAACAAACCTCCCTTTATATCTTGTCCTTATTATATATATGTTTGAGTTTTGTTAATATTCTAAAAAAATAAATTATTTCATCGCAGTAATTTACAAATTATTACTTATTTAATTCTTCTAATATTTTTTTTGCTAAATTAGTATTTATTCCATCAACTTTTTCTAATTCTTCTACATTTGAATTACGTATTTTTTCTATACTACCAAATTCTTTTAATAATGCTACTTTTTTTGTATTTCCAATTCCTTTAATATCATCTAATTCTGATTTTGTAATTGCTTTTTCTCTTAATTTCCTATGATAAGATATTGCTGTATCATGAACCTCATCTTGAAATTTAGTTATTAAATTTTTTAAATTTTCTGATATTTCTAATTCGTTCCTGTTTTCATCCATTAGTGCTCTTGTTTGGTGTTTATCATTTTTCACCATTCCAAATACCGGAATATTTAATTCATATTTTTTTATTGCTGTTTTGGTGGCTCTTATTTGTGTAATTCCACCATCTGCAAATATTACGTCTGGAAGTTTTCCAAAACCTTTATCTTCTTTATTAATTGAATGACTTAGCCTTCTTGTTATAACTTCTTCCATACATCTAGGATCATCTTGACTAAATACAGTTTTTATTTTAAATGTTCTTGATAGATTTTTCTTTATTACACCATCTATCATTACACACATTCCTGCGACCATATATTCTCCTGATATATTTGATATATCATATGTTTCAATTTTTCTTGGTAATTTATCTAATCCTAATACTTCTTTTAATTCAACTAATATTTCGCTTCTATCTCTTTCTTTGTTTTCTAAAGTAATTTTAGCATTATTTTCTGCCATTTCTACAAATCGTAGTTTTTCTCCTTTTTTAGGAAGTTTTATTTCCACTTTTCTTCCTGCTTGTTTACTTAACCATTCTTCAATAGCACTTTTATCTTCCAATTCTTCTCCAACCATTATTTTATTTGGAAGATTCAAACTATCCATATAATATTGTTTTATAAATCCTGAAATTATTTCTTGGTTTTCCATTTCTTTTAAATCTGTAAAAAAGTAATGTTCTCTTCCTACCATTTTACTTCCACGTACAAAAAATATTTCTATACATACTTCCATTTCTGATTTTGCTATTCCTATAACATCAATATTATTTTCTGTAATGTTAGATACTTTTTGTTTTTCATTAACTCTTAGAATTGCAAGTTTTCTATCTCTAATACTTGCGGCTTTTTCATATTCCATATTAGCTGCCGCTTCTAACATTTGCTTGTCTAATTCTTTTGATATTTTTTCTATTTTTCCATCTAATAAATCTATTATTTCATCAATTATTTTTCTATACTCTTCTTTACTTACATATCCCATACATGGTGCTAAGCATCTATTTATATGATAATTTAAACAAGGTCTTGTCTCTGATCTAAATTTTTTACATTGTCTAATTTTATATTTTTGTTTTATAAAATCTAACATTTCTTTTGCTGCACCTGGGTTCGCATATGGTCCAAAATATTTTGAGCCATCATTTACTATTTTTCTAGTTATTACAACATTAGGATAATCTGATTTAATATCTACTTTAATATATGGATATGTTTTATCATCTTTTAATAAAACATTAAACTTTGGTCTATTCTTTTTTATTAAATTACATTCTAATATTAATGCTTCTGCTTCATTATCAACAACTATATATTCGAAATGGTCTATTAATGATACCATTCTTTTTATTCTTTCTGTTTTATCTGTTTTTCTAAAATATGATCTTACTCTATTTTTTAAATTTACCGCTTTCCCTACATATATTATTTTATCATCTATATCATGCATTATATAAACGCCTGGTTTATCTGGTAACATTTTTAATTGTTCTTCTATATTAAACACTTTTATCCCTCCGTTTCTTTCAAGTTTACTCTATTATGATACACTATTGTTATATTTTTTGCAATATTAAGATAAATATTTTTAGAATACTTGCTACTTTTTTGTTTTTAGTGTAATATAATATGGTAAATTGAAATATGCAATATTTTTTAGAAAGGAGTTTTTAATTTAAGCGCCTGAACACTTTGTGTTGACGAGGTCTAGAGTTATCGAAATATTCGGCGGATGCTCTAGTGGCTATAACTTAAGCCAAAATATTAGTTAAAAAATAATAGAAATATTATAACAAAAACTAATATATAAGTTACGTATATTTCAATTCCACAATTTATATTTTGAAGGAGGATTCACTATGTGTGGAATTATTGGTTATATAGGAACAAAAAAAGCAAGTCCTATACTTATTTCTGGTCTATTAAGATTAGAATATAGAGGTTATGATTCTGCAGGAATATCAACTGTAGAAAAAGATGGTCTTTCTATCATGAAAGATAAAGGAAGAGTAAAAAATTTATATAATTTAAAAGGAATTGATGATTTACAAGGTACTATTGGTATTGCTCATACAAGATGGGCTACTCATGGTAAACCTTCTAAAGAAAACTCTCACCCTCATTTAGACAATAGTCAAAGTTTTTCTGTTGTACATAATGGTATTATTGAAAATTATCATGATTTAAGAACTTTTTTAATAAATAATGGTTATACATTTTATTCTCAAACAGATACTGAGGTTATTCCTAACCTTATACATTATTATTATTCAAAAGATACTAAAGATGATGAATTAAAAGTTTTACGTGCTGTTCAAAGTGCTTGTAAAGATTTAAAAGGAAGTTATGCTATTGAAGTTATTTCAAAATATATGCCTAATAATATGATTGTTGTAAGAAAAGACAGCCCTCTTGTTATTGGTAAAGGTGATGAAGAAAATTATATATCTTCTGACATTCCAGCAATATTATCTTTTACAACTAAATTTTATCTTTTAAATGATAATGAATTTGCTGTTCTATCTAAAGATAATATTGAATTTTATGATATTTCATTAAATAAGGTACAAAAAGATTTAAAAAATATTGATTGGAATGCTAGTGCTGCAGATAAAAATGGTTATGAGGATTATATGCTTAAAGAAATTTTTGAACAACCAAATGCTATAAGAGAAACGATTGGTTCTAGACTTCCTGAAAATGAACCTTGTAATTTTGAAGATTTAAATTTCACAAAAGAATTTTTATCTTCTATAAATAAAATATATATAGTTGCTTGTGGTACAGCTATGCACGCTGGTCTTACAGGAAAAATCACAATTGAACAACTTTGCAATATTCCTGTTACAGTTGATATTGCTTCAGAGTTTAGATATAGAAACCCTATTGTTGATAAGAATACTCTATGTATATATATTTCTCAATCTGGAGAAACTGCAGATACTATTGCAGCATTAAAACTTGCAAAATCAAAATGTGCTACTACTCTCGCTATTTCTAATGTTATAGGTAGCTCGATTACTAGAGAAGCAGATTACACTATTTATACACATGCAGGTCCAGAAATAGCTGTTGCTTCAACAAAGGCGTATACTTCTCAAGTTATTTTACTTAATATTTTAGCTGTGTATTTTGCAGAAGTTTTACAAAGTACTTCTTCTGAAAATATAAAAAATATGAAAAAATCAATTTTAGAGCTTCCATATAAAATTGAGGATGCATTAAAAACTTCAGATGCAATTAAAAATTTTGCTAACAAAATATATAATGAAAAAGATGTCTTTTTCTTAGGAAGAGGAATTGATTATAATACTGCTTTAGAAGGATCTTTAAAATTAAAAGAAATCTCTTATATTCATTCAGAAGCTTATGCTGCTGGTGAATTAAAACATGGTCCTATTGCATTAGTTGAAAATGGTATTACTGTAATTAGTATTATTACAGATAAAAACTTAGTTGAGAAAACAATTAGTAATATACAAGAAGTTATTACTCGTGGTGCAAAAACATTAGTTGTTACAAACCAAGCTCTACCAAGTAATAATATTGATGTTGTTATTGATGTGCCAGATACTTGTGTTTATCTTTCACCAATAGTTTCTATTGTTCCTTTACAATTACTTTCTTATTATATTTCTAAAGAAAAGGGATTAGATGTTGATAAACCTAGAAATCTTGCAAAATCTGTGACTGTTGAATAATTAAATGTAAAATTGGGGACGGTTCTCTTTTTACCCAAAGGGAAAAAAAAGAACCGTCCCCAATTTTACCTATTTATATAAATATAATTGTGGATTTACTGGTGTTCCATTTACTCTAATTTCTAAATGTAAATGTGGTCCTGTTGAGTTACCTGTTGAACCTACAGCAGAGATTACATCTCCTGCTGTTACTTGTTGTCCTACTGTAGCATATAATTTGCTACAATGTGCATACCAAGTTTGTACACCATTTCCATGATCAACTTTTATTAAGTTTCCAAAATCTCCATCCCATCCGGCAAATATTACTGTTCCATCTGAAACGACTTTAATATCTGTTCCTGAAGCCACTGCTATATCAGTTCCTTTATGTGCACTTGATCTTATACTACTTATAGCTCCAAATCTTGATGTGATTATACCATTAACTGGTAATACAGATAATTTTACTCCATTTATAGATGGATATTTGCTTTCTTCTACTAAAGCTGTTACTCTCTGTTCTATTTCAGCTTGAGCTACTTGTATTGATTCTATACTTACTTCGTCTATATTTTCTGTATAGTTTTCTGTTATTTGTAAATCTAATTCTATATCATCATTTTGATGTTCTTCTTTAATTTGATTTACTGCTTGTTCTGCTTCTTCTATATTGTCTACAAATGATTGTACTTCATCATTTAATATTACTGCATAATATTTATACATTATTTCGGCATCATCTTTTAATGCTAATAATATTTCATCTTCATTTGTTTCTTGTGTTCTATTTACTAATTTAAATTCATAATCTGGCATTTCTTTTACTGAAACAAAGTCAATGTTTTTTCCTTCCATTTCTACTATTTCAGTTTGTATCCTGTTAGAAAAATCTGCTTTATTGTCTACGTAACCTATCTTTTCTCCTGATAAAGTTACTTCATAGGTCGGTTTATATTTTATTAAAATTATCGCTATTATTAACCCTAAAGCTATTGCCATTATGCTAAAAATCTTACAACTTTCTTTCGTATAGTATTTTAGCTTTCTTTTTAAAATAATATACACTCTCCTTTTTTGACGACCAAGTTTTATTATACCATATTTTCAGGCCTTTTGCAAATTCTGTATTGTTTTTATACTTTTTTATAACTTTTTTTACAAGTTTTATTTCTCATGTATCCAATTTTCTGTATTTATTACTCTTTTTAGCTCGTTTTTACTTGTATTTTCTCTTTTTTTCTATATAATTTATTTCTATTATTAACAAAACTTGTCTTTTTTTCATTAATATGTTATATTTTATTTATATTATATGGAAAAGTGGTTTTTTTATGAAGAAATTAATGGTAACAGATAAATATAATGGAAAGAAATTATCAAAATTTATTTTTGATAGTTTTCCAAAATTGTCTACAAATACTTTTTATAAAGCCTTAAGGCACAAAGATATTAAAATAAATAATTCAAGGATTAATAAAGATTGTATTATTAATAGTGGTGATGAAATTCTTGTTTATATTGCTGATTCTTTACTTTGTCCTTCTATTAACTTAAATATCATTTTTGAAGATGATAATATATTAATTATAGATAAACCTGTTAATATTGAAGTTACTGGAAATGATAGTTTAAATTCTATTGTTCATAACAAATATAGTAATTCTTCTTTTTTACCTATGCCTTGTCATAGAATTGATAGAAATACTACTGGTTTAGTTTTATTTGCAAAAAATGAAAAATCTTTAAATATTTTACTTGATAAATTTAAAAAACATGAAATAAAAAAATATTATCAAGCCTTAGTTTATGGCATTCCAAAAGTTAAATCTGCTAGACTTGAAGCATATTTGTTTAAAGATACTAAAAAATCTATTGTTTATATTTCTGATACTTTTAAACCTGGTTATCAAAAAATTATCACTTCTTATTCTGTTATTAAATCTTTTGATAATAATACTAGATTATTAAATGTTGAAATAGAAACTGGTAGGACTCATCAAATACGTGCTCATTTAGCTTATATTGGTTTTCCTATTGTTGGTGATGGTAAATATGGAATTAATTCTGTTAATAAATCTTTGGGCTATAAATACCAACAATTATGTAGTTATAAATTGATGTTTAATTTTTTGACTGATGCTGGTGTTTTGAATTATTTAAATGGTAAGTCTTTTGAAAAATTAGATTTGCATTTTTAGTATTGTTTATAGTATAATAAAAGAGTATTTAAGATTATATCTTTTTTACTTTTTATTTGCGGGTATAGTTTAGTGGTAGAATCTCATGCTTCCGACCTGATGGCGAGGGTTCGATTCCCTCTACCCGCTCCATAAGGTAAAATCGTCGCACCATACAAAAGTATTAATAAATCAACTGTAACAGTTTGATTTTTCTGTTCCCTCTGGAAAAAGGAAGGATGGTCTAGTATGATTAATATCATAAAAAGAAAAAAATCGAAGAAGTTATTGTAGAGAAATGGTTTATATGTTCTTTCAAAAGTTAAAATATCCAAAATCTAATAGAATAAGAAAACTCAAAAGCTCTAGAGGAATAAAGAAAAAATATATTTACTATACCCG
>CALXJW010000054.1 GCA_944388725.1 uncultured Clostridia bacterium
TCTTATATTAAATATGATAGCATTATATCATAATTTAGAATGCTTGTCTATATAAATTAATAAAATCTTCTTTTGATACATCTCTTGGATTTCCTGGTTTACAAGGATCTTGCATTGCTTTTTCTGCAAGCATATCAAAATCTTCTTCTTTAGCTCCAACATCTTTTACAGTTTGAGTAATTCCAACTGATTTTGATAATTCTGATATCATCCATACAAAAGTATTTATTACATCTTGGTCATTTAAATGTTCTGCATCTGGTCTACCAATATTCATTAATATTTCTCTAAATCTTTGGGCTGTTGCAGAATCTTGTCCATTAAATCTCATTACTGTTGGTAATAATATTGCATTTGCAATTCCATGAGGTGTGTCATAAACAGCTCCTAATTGATGAGCCATAGAATGTACAATTCCTAAACCTACATTTGAGAATCCCATTCCGGCAATGTATTGAGCTAATCCCATCATTTCTATTGCATTTTCATCTTTTTCATTTACTGCTGATGATAAATATTTAAATATTAATTTAATTGCTTCCATATGGAACATATCTGACATTGTATTATGAGCTTTTGTTATATATCCTTCAACTGCATGTGTTAATGCATCCATTCCTGTTGATGCTGCTATTGATTTTGGCATTGAAGCCATTAAATCTGAATCTACAATTGCTAAAATTGGAATGTCATTTGGATCAACACAAACCATTTTAACTTCTCTTTCTTCATCTGTTATTACATAATTTATTGTTACTTCTGCAGCTGTTCCTGATGTTGTTGGTAAAGCAATTATTGGCATACCTCTATTTACAGTATTTGAAAGACCATTTAAAGATACTATATCTGCCCTATCCGGATTTGTCATTACTATTGAAATTCCTTTTGCAGTATCAATACTTGATCCTCCACCAACAGCTACAATTACATCTGCTCCTGAATTTTTACATACTTCTACACCATCTGTAACATTTTTGATTGTTGGATTTGGTTTTACATCTGAATATACTTCATATGCAATTCCTGCTTTATCTAAAACTTCTGTTACTCTTGATGTTACTCCACATTCTGCTAATGCTTTATCTGTTACTACTAATACCTTATGAAATCCTCTTTTTTGAATTTCTCCAGGTAATTCTTCTCTTGCTCCTTTCCCAAAATATGATGTCTCGTTTAATACAAATTTAACTGACATATTTTTTCACTCCTTCTTTTGATTTTTTATATAAAAAGTTATTAACTTTATTATATCTTTCTTTAGTTTCCTTCTGCATAATTTGCTGGTATTTCAAATATTGAATCTTCTACTTCATATTTGATGTCAATATTCAATAATTCTTCTTCATTTTCACCGTAAATTGTTTTAATATATTTTAAATTATCATTTTTATCAAAGTAAAGTTTAGTTTTTATATTTTCTTCGTTAACATCTCTTAAATTTGTTAATAAAAATGCTGAACTTCCATTATATTCTTCATAGTCATATTTTTTTCCAAATACCTTTTCAGTACCTGTAGTACATGTTCTTTCAAGTAAATCGGAAATTGCATCTTCCAATATTGTTTGCTCAATATTGCTGTTTTCGTATATATAATATTCTTCTCTATCATGTAAAATATAACAGGTTGTATCACCTTTAACTAATGTTGTTCTATGAACTCCATTGAAATATTGATCTATTAAAGTTAAATCTCCTTTTTTGGCCATAACAGTTTTTTCTTCATCATTTTTTTCGGCAGTAAACATGTAAGTTGAGCTTGAATTTATTTTATTTAAAATCAATTTTAATTTTGAAATATCATCTTTATTATTATTTATAAATATTACTGATATTATTCCTACAACTATAATTAATACGATTATAGATATAATTACTATCTTTTTTCTTTTTCTCATTTTATCCCTTCTCTCAACTAGTTATATTATAAAAATATTTTCTTTATAATATTTTATTTATTTTTTATATCTTCTTGTGTTTCTACATGTTCTAATGTGCCTGGAATCATTTTATCCACAAAAACAACTCCATCCAAATGATCTATTTCATGACATAATGCTTGAGCCAATAATTCTTTTGCTTTAATTGTTATTTTTTTACCATGCCTATCTAACGCTTCAACAGTTACTTCTTTTGGTCTAAGTAATTTGGCATATTGATTTGGAAAACTTAAACAGCCTTCTTCAACTTCATGCTCCCCTTTTGTCTTTACTATTTTGGGATTTATTAAAATTTTAGGGCCTGTCCCATCATCAATATCTATAACAATAACTCTTTTTAGTATGCCTACTTGTACAGCAGATAATCCTACTCCATTAAATTTATACATAGTTTCAAGCATATCATCAATTAATATTTGAATTTTTTCATCAATATTTTCTACTTCTCTTGATCTTTTTTTCAATATTTCATCTTTTTCGAATCTTAAATTTCTTATTGCCATTATAAACATCCTTTCATTTACATCATATTATTTGGATTTACATCTATTGCTATTCTTGTATTTTTGTAATTTTTATCATATACCTGTTGCAAACATTCATTTAAAATTTGATTAGCATTTTCATCAATATGTCCTTTTATGATAATTCTCCATCTATATTTATTTTGAATTTTATCTATTGGAGATGGCATTGGCTTTAAAATAGTAAAAAGATTATTATTTAATTTTTGAATTAAATAATTATAAACACTGTTAGAAACTTCTATTATTTCTTTCTCAAATATACTATTAAAACCAATTAATATTATATCGCAAAAAGGAGGATAATTCAACTGTTTTCTTATAGTAATTTCTGTATTATAAAACAAATTATAATCTTGTTTTTGCGCATACTGTATACTAAAGTTTTCTGGATTGTATGATTGAATTATAACATTACCTTCTAATTTTTCTCTTCCTGCTCTACCTGCAACTTGTGTAAGTATTTGAAATGTTCTTTCTGTTGCTCTATAATCATCAATGTTTAGACTACTATCTGCTGCAATTACTCCTACTAATGTAACATTTGGAAAATGATGACCTTTTACAACCATTTGAGTTCCAATTAATATATCTATATTTTCATTTCTAAATCTATTTAAAATATCTTCATGTGAATTTTTTTTAGTTACTGTATCAACATCCATTCTTATTGTTTGTGCTTGTGGAAATAATTTGTTTATTTCTTGTTCTAATTTTTGAGTTCCTGTTCCAAAATATCTTATTTTTTTGCTATGACATTCTGGACAGATTGTTACAACATTTTCTTCATGCCCACAATAATGACATTTTAACTTATTTATTGATTTATGATATGTCATACTTATATTGCAATTTTTACATTTAACTGTATAACCACATTCTCTGCACATAATAAATGTTGAATAGCCTCTTCTATTCAAAAACAATATTGTCTGTTTTTGAGCTTTTAGATTTTTCTCAATTGCATCATGTAATTTTACACTTAACATTGATCTATTTCCATTTGCTAATTCCATTTTTAAATCTACTATTTCTACATTTGGTAATTTAGAATTATTGGCTCTTTTAGTTAATTCTAGTAATGTTATTTGTCCTTTTTGAGATTTATAATATGTTGTTATATCTGGTGTTGCACTTCCTAATACTAGTGGGCAATTGTTTTCTTTCGCAATCTTTTTCGCAATTTCTTTAGCGTCATATTTGGGAATTGCTTCTGATTTATATGAACTATCATGTTCTTCATCTATTATAATAATTCCTATATTTTCTGTTGGTGCAAATATTGCAGATCTTGCTCCTATAATTATTTTAGCTTTTTGCTCTTTTATTTTATTCCATTCATCATATCTTTCACCAATAGATAATTTACTATGTAATACTGCGATTTCTTCTTTATTAAATCTTGCTATAAACCTATCTATCATTTGTGGAGTTAAAGATATTTCTGGTACTAATACTATCGCTGTTTTTCTTTGTTCTAAAACTTGTCCTATTAATTGTAAATATACTTCTGTTTTTCCCGAACCAGTTACGCCGTATAACAAAAATTCTTCATATTCGTTTTTTAATATTTTATCTTTTACTTTTTCAAAAGCTTTTTCTTGTTCATCTGTTAATGGTAAATTTTTTGTTTTTTCTATTTTTTTATTTGCCAATGGGTCTCTTTCGATTTTCTTTTCTACTATTTCTACATATCCGTTTTTTTCTAGTGTTTTTATTATTGCTCTTGTTCCTCCTGTAAACATTTCTATTTCTGGAATTGTAACTTCTTCATTATTTTTTAGAAATTGTAAAACCTTTTTTTGCTTTTCTGATTTTATTTTTCCTATATCTATGTCAAATTGTATTTCTTCTATGTCTTTTTTTAAATAAACTACATTTATTTTTTTGTCTTGAATATTCTTTTTTAATTCTTTATTTTTGGTCCCAGGAGTTAGCATTTGTTTTATACAATCTGATAAATTGCAAAAATATCTTTTAGCCATCCATTTAGCAAGTTCTATTTGTTTTTCTGTTAAATTATGTTTTATTTGAGCTATATTTTTCACTTCATATGTAGTATTTTCTTTTATTGCAATTACATATCCTTCTACTAAATTAGAAGATTTTCCAAATGGTACTAATACTCTGCTACCAATTACAACTAATTCTTCTAATTCTACTGGTATATTATAATCAAATGTTCTATTTAATTTTTTTGCTGAACGATTAATTATTACTTCTGCTATCATGATTTCTCCTTTGCCAATTTGGGGACGGTTCTCTTTTTCCCATTTTAAAAGGAAAAAAGAGAACCGTCCCCAAATTCCCCTTAAGTATTATCTTCAATTCTTTTTTCATTTTCAATTATTGTCATAATTATTTGAACAGTTTTTTCAAACTCATCGTTTTTTATAACATAATCATATAAATTTATTTTTGATTCTTCATATTCTAATCTATTTAATCTAATTTCAATATCTTGAATATTATCTCCTCGTTCAATCAATCTTCTTTTAAGTTCTTCTTTTTCAACTCTTATAAAAATAGTTACTATTTTGGTATCACGTTGTAATAATTTCACCAAATTTTCAGTTCCATTAACTTCTATGTCTTTTACAATAATTTTTCCTTGCTTAATTTTATTATTTAACAATTCTCTTGAAGTTCCATAATAATTACCATGATGTAAATCAAATTCATAAAAATCGCCTTTTTTTATTTTTTCTTCAAATTGACTTTTTGAAATGAAATAATATTGTACTCCTTCTTGTTCATTTTTTCTTCTTGTTCTAGATGTAAAAGAAGGTAATGTAATTATATTTTCCATTCTTTTCATAATTTCTTTTTTTATAGTATCTTTTCCTGCTCCTGATACACCTGATAATATTACTAACAATTTAATTTTCTCCTTCTATTTCATTTTTTATTTCTTGATCATTTATTTCTTCTTCTATTGAGTCATTCTTCATTTCTTCTGGTTCTATAATATCTATTTTACCTTCTGCAATTTCGTTTGCTGCAAGAGTAACAGCAGATTCTTCTTTAACTTTAGTTTTTACTTCTGCTCCTGCTGATATTTGTCTTGCTCTTTTTGATGTTGCTATAACTAATTCATATCTATTTTTTGCTTTTTTTAATAATTCTGTAACCGTTGGTTTAACTATCATTTTTTATACCTCCTTTTTTATTCTTCAGATGTTGTCTGTTGTGAAATATCTTTATCTATTCTGCTTGCTACAGTTTCTGGCTGTACAGCTGATAAAATAATGTGCCCTGAATTCATTATTAAAACGGCTCTCGTTCTTCTTCCATATGTTGCGTCTACAGCTGTTTTTGCGTCTTTGGCTTCCTGTACCATTCTTTTAATTGGTGCTGATTCTGGACTTACAATTGCTACAATTTTATCTGCTGAAACTATATTCCCAAATCCAATATTAACTAATTGCATAATATCACCCTTTCTATTCGATATTTTGTATTTGTTCTCTTATGTCTTCTAATATTGTTTTAATATCTACAACTCTATTTGTTATTTCAAGATTATTTGCTTTAGAACCTATTGTGTTTGTTTCTCTATTCATTTCTTGTAGTAAGAAATCTAATTTTTTGCCTATTGGTTCGTTTAATTTTATTAAATCTTTAAATTGCATTATATGACTTTTCATTCTTGTAACTTCTTCTTCAATAGAACATTTATCTGCATATATTACAATCTCTTGCATTAATCTTGATTTATCTATTTCTTCTGTTTTTAAGATTTCTTTTACCCTTGTTTCTAATTTTACTACATATTCTTCAATAAGTCCAGTAGATAAGGTAAAAATTTCTTCAATTCTAGTATTTATTTGCGAAATTTTGTTTAAAATATCTTCAGAAATTCTATTTCCTTCTTTTTCTCTCATAGTTAAAACTTGTTTTAAGGAATCATCAACTACCTGTAATAATTCTTTTTTTATTTCATTTTCATCAATATTACTTTTAATAGTTAAAACATCTGGTAATTTAGATATTTCTGTTACATTAATGTCTGCCAAAATATTTTCTTCCTCTGCTAATTTTTTTAAATTTGCAATATACATTTTGGCTAATTCATAATTTATTTTTATATCATGTCCTTCATTACTATAATTATCAAAAGTAATGGAAATATCTATTTTACCTCTTTTTATTTGAGAATTTACAAGTTTTCTAATTTCGTCTTCAAGATAACTTATAACTTTAGGAATTTTTACATTTATATCAATGTATTTATGATTTACTGTTTTAATTTCTACTTGGTATTCTCTAAAATTTATGGCTAAACTGCTTTTGCCATATCCAGTCATACTTTTCATATTATTTTCCTTCTTCTTTTATTTTATTTTTTCTTTTAGTTGCTTTTTTTATTGGGACATCTTTTACGATTTCTTTTATATCTATAAAACTTTTTAATTCTTCTTGTCTTTCCTTTGTATATAATACGGTTGATTTTAACATATAATATATTGCAAATAAATATGATCCGATTAATATATATGTTTGAGTATTGCAATCCAATAATTTTGGTATATGTTTAATTAGTAATACAAAAATTGCTAATAATAAAAATTCAACCCCATATAGAAATATACTGTCTTTTTCTTTTTTATATGATATTTCTATCATAATAATTGCTAGTCCTAAAAATATCATACTTGAAATATTAATATATTTTGATAATATATTTTCTGTTAATACTTCATATTGTATATTAAAAAACATAAAATATATCATTATCATTGATGAATATGCTAAATTTGCTAATACATCTCCTGTAACTGTTTCATTAATTTTATTTATAATTTTTTTAAATTGAAATTTGTTTGTGTTTTTTTCTTCTTGTATTTCTATCATTGTTTTCTCCTTTATTAATTTTCAAATTCATATCTTATTATACTTAAAATATTTAGTGCGACAGTTTCTGTTCTTAATATTCTGTCACCTAATGTAATTATAATTGCGCCATTATTTTTTAAAATTTCCACTTCTGTTGGGTCTAACCCACCTTCTGGTCCAATTATAATTCCAATATTTATTTTTTCTTTTTGATAGATTTTTTCTTTTAATCTTAATAATATATTTTTGATTTTGTTTTGTTTTTCACATTCATAAGCTACTAATATTGCATCATATTGTTTTTCCATGTTAATTATATCATAAATAGTATGTACATTTTTAATTTTAGGTATTTCATTACTTCCACATTGTTTTGCTGCACTTTCTGCGATTTTTTGCCATCTTTCAATCTTTTTGTTTTCATTACTTGAGTCTATTTTTGCAATACATCTTTTTAGTTTCAAAGGTATAATTGCATTTGCACCTAATTCTACAGATTTTTGAATTATTAATTCCATTTTGTCTAATTTTGGTATTCCTTGATATATATCTATATTTAATTTATTTTCTTGTTCATTTAATGTTTTAATAATTTCACATTCTATATGATTAATATTAAAATTAGTTATTCGACAAATATATGCTTTTTTATTCTCACTATTACATATTTCAATTTCATTTCCTATTTCTTTTCTTAAAACATTTTTTATATGTTTTATATCTTCACCTTGTATGTATATTTTGTTATCTTTAACTTGATTTGTTTTCACAAAAAATCTTGGCATATTAATTCTCCTTGTATAATATATTTAGGGTTTAAAGTTACCCAAAACTTTATATATTTGTATCACTTTTGTGATATAATAT
>CALXJW010000055.1 GCA_944388725.1 uncultured Clostridia bacterium
TCAATACTTTCTGGGATTATAGGTGATTTATTTTTACCGTTCTGGAATGTTACTTCGGTGTGTACTGTACTTTTGCTTATTCCAAATTTCCTAGCAGCACCTCTTACTGTATCTTTTGAATCTATAATATACTGTGCTAAATTAGTAGCACGCTCTTCTATTGATATTCCTTTCATTATGCAAACCCCCATATGAATACTTTTGTTTAATTGTATTCATATAGAGGTTGTATTAGAACAATTATATATTATTCAAAATATATTCATTAATATCCTATTGACTTAATATTTTTTTGAATTTTTTTATTATCTTTGTAAATAAGTTTTCTTTAATTCGAATCATTGTGTTTTCTTCTCTTTTTTCTGTTACATTTTCTTTCTTCTTTTCAAAAATCTTATTCACATCATATATAGCCAATAGCTTTTCCTCATTTTTTTTATACTCCTCAATTAATTCTTTTTTTCTTTTTCTGTACACCAATATTCTAAATTTAAATAACATAATATTTCCTTAGCCTGTTCAGATAATTTAAAGTCACCTTTTTTATCAAAGCACATACTATATTCTAATGAATTTTCATTTATATACTTAATTATTTCTTTTGGTATTTTCTCTTTATATTCTTTTTCTAAGTATTTTAATATATTAGCAACTTCTGTATATGCCATCGTTTTATTTGATACTCCCATATGCATCTTCCTTTCTTTTAGCGTTCATCAAATTTTTCAACTTCTTTTTCTTTATTTCTATTTCCATTTGCTTTTATTCTTTGTTGAAATTCAAATGCTATGTCACCTATTCTACTTAAACTAATTCCTGTATTTCTACAAATTGTTTTTACTTTGTCTATCATTGGCATTCCTGCTGTTAAATTTCTTCTTTGTATAAATCTTTCTTGGTTCATTGCTAAAATTTCTTCTTCTGTATAGTATTCATCACTTACAAAATCTTGAATATAATATAATTTATAAGCTGGTGAGTATCTGACTACATGGCTAAAATATTTATTATAAGTCAATAGTAATATCTTTTTTAAAGCTGAATTTTGTAAATCCTCTCTAGGTTTTATCAATCTTTGTCTAAACTTTACAAATCCTTTTATATCTCTTTTCTTATATTGTGAAATATACCTTCGTATGCATTCCCTGATTTTATTAAACATTTCTTCTCTTTTATCAAATGTAGAATGAATTCCTAAACACGGTCCAATTCTATTTCTTATAAATGATATTCTTTCAATTATTTCCGTTTCTTTACTCATTTCATTTACTAAATAATAAGCAAACTTTCCTTTTAAAATAAATGATATATACGCACCTCTTTCTTTATCTTCCTCATGACCGGAACAACAAGCTAAAGTTCGTATTCTATTTCCTATACATAATTCTAAAAGTTCTATCAATGGTTCATAATCTTCTCCCCATATTGTAGCAACTTCTCTTGCATTTTTCTTAGACGGGATTCTTGCATCTGGAAGTCCATCATTTACAAATCCTTTTTTCATTTTTCACCTCTTATTTTCTTTTGCAAAAAACATTATTCTTTTCTTATTTCCTAGTGAAATTTATGAATTATAATAAGATGTTATTATATCTCGCTCAAAATATCCTCAACAGCCATAACAAGTTTTGCTCCTTGCTGAATTAATTTATTTGTTCCAACAGAAGTTGTGCTATAAATATTTCCCGGCACTGCAAATACTTCTCTTCCTTGTTCTAAAGCAAAATCTGCTGTTATTAATGCTCCACTTTTTTCAGATGCTTCGACAATTACAACACCTTTACTTAATCCACTAATAATTCTATTTCTTTCCGGAAAGTTGCTCTTATTAGGAGTATCATCGGGAGGATATTCTGATATTATACATCCGCCTTTTCTTAGAATTTGTCTAGCTAATTCTATATTTTCTTTAGGATATATTACTTTTATTCCACTTCCTAGTACTGCTATTGTTTTTCCATTTTGAACATTTAAACTTCCAATATGTGCATGCGAATCTATACCTTTGGCTAATCCACTAATAGTAACAATGTCTCTTTCACTTAAATCTTTTGACAATCTAAAAGCTACTTTTTTGCCATATTCAGTTGCTTTTCTCGAACCAACAATAGCTATTCCAACTTTATTTAATATTTCTATGTTTCCTATAGCATATATTCTTTTAGGCGGATTATATATTTCTCTTAATTGTTTTGGGTATTTATCACTCGAAAAATTTATTTCTTTTATTTGCATATTCTAGCTCCTTTTCTATATTAGAGCCCCCTATAATTAAATTTTCCCCATATTAATTTATTTATCTGAACTTGCTTTTATAACATTATTCATAAGCATTGCTATTGTCATAGGTCCTACTCCTCCTGGAACAGGTGTTATGAAACTTGCTTTTTTACTTACATTGTCAAAATCAACATCTCCTGTTAATTTTCCATCCTCTCCTCTATTTATTCCAACATCAATTACAACTGAATCTTGTTTTACCATATCTTCTGTAACAAATTTAGATTTTCCAATTGCCACAATAAGTATATCTGCTCTTTTTGTATATTCTTTTAAATCTCTTGTTTTTGAATGACATACTGTTACTGTTGCATTTTTATTTAAACAACATTGAATTAATGGTTTTCCTACTATATTACTTCTTCCTATTATAACTACACTTTTGCCTTCTAAATCAATATTATATTTTTCAAACATTTTCATTATTCCATATGGTGTGCATGATACAAATGTATCTTGATTTAAACATAATTTTCCTACATTAACTGGATTAAATCCATCTACATCTTTTTCTGGTGCAATTGTTCTAAATGCTTCATTTATATCTAAATGTTTTGGAATTGGACTTTGTAATAATATTCCATTTATTGTTTTATCATTGTTTAGTTTATTTATTAAATTTATTAATTCTTCTTGTTTTGTATTTTCTTTTAATAAAAATTCTTCAAATTCTATACCTATTTCATTACATGCTTTACTTTTATTTCTTACATATATTTGTGATGATTTATCATCTCCTACCATTATTACTGCAAGTTTTGGGTTAATCCCTTTTGTTTTTAATTCTTCACATTTTACTTTTAAGTTTTCTCTTATTTCTTTGGCTAAGTTTTTTCCATCTATTAATTCCATATCTTATATTCCTTTCCAATTCACTAATATCTATCTTATTCATATATATTTAAATCATTTGTCACTTTATATTCTATATCTTCCATAAATGGAAATATTTCTTTTACTCTTTTTAATGTTAACATTGACATTTTAGGTTGTGGATTTTTAGAGTCATTTGATAATAATTTCTGAGTATAACAATTATTAGCAGTTTTAAATAATACATATCTATTTCTTACATAAGTATAATATATTTGATAACCATTTTTTAAATCTAACCACATATCTTCAAAAGTATATCCTTCCATATTTATATCCTTTCTTTAAAAATGGGAAATTGGGGACGGTTCTCTTTTTTACATTTTGAAAATGTAAAAAAGAGAACCGTCCCCAAATTTACATTTTATTTACACATTTCTTCAAATTCAGTTTCTGTTATAATTTGAATTCCTAAATTTTGTGCTTTAGTCAATTTACTTCCTGCATCTTCTCCCGCTAATACATAACTTGTTTTTTTAGATACTGAATTTGATGTTTTTCCTCCAAATTTTTCTATAATATTTGATGCTTCTTCTCTTGAATATTTTTCTAAACTTCCTGTAAGTACGAATGTCTTTCCTTCAAATCTATTATCTTCTTCTTCATCTTTTATTCTTACTGTATTTACACCTGCTCGTTTCAATCTTAATATTAAATCTTTTGTTTGCTCTTGCTCAAAAAATTCTTTTATACTATTTGCTACAATTGTTCCAACATCTTCAATTTCACTTAATTCTTCTACGCTTGCTTTAGATAGATTGTCTATTGTATTAAATTTTTTTGCTAATACTTTTGCTGCTTTTACTCCTACATGTCTTATTCCTAAAGCTGTTATTAATCTGTATAAATCATTTTGTTTACTTCTGTTTATACTATCAACCAAATTTTGAGCAAATTTTTTACCATTTTTCTTTAATGATGCTATATCTTCAAATTCCAAATCATATATATCTGCTATATTATTAATCATTTTCTTTTCCAGCAATACACCAATTATATTTTCGCCTAAGCCATCTATATTCATTGCCTCTCTTGATACAAAATGTACTAAATTTCTATATAATTTTGCTGGACATTCTATTCCTGTACATCTAACTGCTGCTTCTCCTTCTTCTCTTACTGCTTCTGCACCACATACAGGACATTTTCTTGGCATTATAAATTCATTTTCTTGGCCTGTTCTTTTGTTAGCAACTACTTCTACAATTTCTGGTATTACATCTCCAGCTTTTTGAATTATTACTGTATCACCAATTCTTAAATCTTTTTCTTTTATAAAATCCTCATTGTGTAATGTTGTTTTAGATATTGTTGAACCTGCAACCTTTACTGGCTCAAGTATTGCCATTGGTGTAATTACTCCTGTTCTCCCTACTTGACATACTATATCTTTTAATATTGTTTCTTTTCTTTCTGGTGGATATTTGTATGCTATTGCCCATTTGGGAACTTTACTTGTTGTTCCTATAATTTCTCTTAATTTTAAATTATCTACTTTTACAACTGCTCCATCTATTCCAAATGTTAATTTTTCTCTATCTTCTCCAATTTTATTTATTGCTTTTATAACATCTTCTTTATTTTCACATAGTATTCTAACTGGATTAACATTAAATCCTAATTTACTTAAATATTCTAATTCTTCAAAATGGGAATTAAATTCTTTGCCTTCTATTTTTTGAACATTAAATATATATATATCTAATGGTCTATTTTTTGTTATTTTACTATCTAATTGCCTTAATGAACCTGCTGCTGCATTTCTTGCATTTGCAAATAATTCTTCTTCATTTTCTTCTCTTTCTTTGTTCATTTCTTCAAAATCTGCTTTAGATATAAATACTTCGCCTCTAACTGTTATATTGATTTTTTCTGGCAATTCTAATGGAATAGTTTTAATTGTTTTTAGATTTTCTGTGACATCTTCTCCAACTAACCCATTTCCTCTTGTTGCTCCTCTTACAAATATTCCATTTTGATATTCCAATGCTGCTGATAATCCATCTATTTTAGTTTCGACTACATATTTAGGTGCTTCTATATTATTCTCTTTTGCTTCTTTTTTTACTCTTTCATCAAATGCTTCAATTTCATCAAAATTAAAAACATCCTGCAAACTTTGTAGTGGCACTTCATGTTCAACCTTTTTAAATCCTTCTTTTACATGCCCTCCTACTTTTTGAGTTAAAGATGTTTTGGTTATTAACTCTGGATATTGACTTTCTAATGTTCGTAATTCTAACATCATCATGTCATATTCAAAGTCAGATATTTCTGGTTTATCTTCATCATAATATTTATTTGCATAATATTCTGTTTTTTCTCTTAGTTCTTTTATTCTTTTTTCTGCTTGTTTCTTATCCATTTTGTTCTCCTTTATATTAATTATCCCCATGATGATTTCTCATTATGGGGATTTATTTTTTATGCATCTAAATCTGCTTTTGCCCAAATTACTAATCTTGCTTTTGCGTCATCTGTACAAGTTGATAATGATATTTCTCTTGCTCCATTTGTATCTCTTGTCATATATTCATCATCATTTTCATCTGTTTCATATTTATTATATATAGTATAAGCTAATCTTTGGCCAGTTAAATCTGTTATATATACCTTATCTCCAATATTTAATTTTTTGTTATTTGCAAAAAATAGTCCATTTCTATAATTATGTCCTATTATTGTTGTATTTCCAACTTGATTTAAATCACCATATATTGCTATTACAGATGTTTCTAATCCTGTTACTGATAAAGCTGATACATCTAAAATTGGATATTTTACATTTGTGGCTGGGATTTCTATAGTTCCTAACATATCATATCCATTATATTGGGGTTTTTCAGTTGTTGATCCTGTTGTTGTATTTCCTTGTTCTACACCATTAAATATATTTCCCATATCAGTATTAGTATTATTTGTAGTATTATTTTTGTTTGAAGAATCATTTATAAAAGAATCAACAAAATTTTCCGAATTATTTTTTATCATATAATTTTCATAATATCTATAACCTAAAAATCCTATTATACCTATTATTGCTAATATAATTATTACTAAAAGTACAGTTAGAAAATTACTATATTTACTATTCATAACAACTACCTCTCTTTCATTTTTAACCCTATAATTATATTATAACATATTTATTATTATTTTGGTATATTTTACACTATTTTTTCTCCTAATTGTTTTCCAGCTAATAAATGAAAATGTAAATGTCCTACCTCTTGCCCTCCATCTTTTCCGCAGTTTACAATTACTCTATACCCTTTTTCTTTAAATCCTTGTTTTTCTGCAATTTCATTGATTACTTTATATATTTTAGATATAATTTTTCCTTCTCCATCTTCCATTTTAGCTAATGATTTTATATGTTTTTTTGGTATAACAAGTACATGAATTGGTGCTGCTGGATTTATATCTTTAAAAGCTAATATTTCATCATCTTCATATACTTTGTTTGATGGTATTTCTCCTTTTATTATTTTACAAAATATACAATTCTCATTCATTATTTTTTCCTCCTTTGCAAATTTGGGGACGGTTCTCTTTTTCCCCTGGTAATTTGGGGACGGTTCTCTTTTTTTCCTGATAATTTTGGGACAGTTCTTTTTACCTTTTATTCTAAAATAGCTTTTATTCTCCTTACCCCAGAAGAACTTGATTCTTCTTTTTTTATTTTAAAATGTCCTAATTCTGATGTATTTGCTACATGAGGTCCTCCACATAATTCTAATGAAACATCACCAATTTTATATACTGATACTATGTCTCCATATTTTTCAATAAACATTGCTTCTGCTCCCATTTTTATGGCATCCTCTTTTTTCATTTCTACATGTTCTACAGGTATTGCTTCTTTTATCCATTTATTTACTAAATCTTCTGTTTTTTGTTTTTCTTCATCTGTCATTTTTGCATCATGTGAAAAGTCAAATCTCATTCTTTCTGCTGTTATATTGCTTCCTCTTTGATGTACATGTGAACCTAATACTTGTTTTAAAGCTGCATTTAATAAATGTGTTGCTGTATGATATTTTGTTTCCATTTCTCCTGTTGATGCCAATCCACCTTTAAATTTTTGTTCTGCTCCCATTCTTGATTTTTCTTGATGTTCTTTAAATAGTTTTTTGAATTCTTCTACATCTATTTCCATTCCATTTTCTTTTGCCAATTCTTCTGTTACTTCTGGTGGGAATCCATATGTATCATATAATCTAAATACCATTTTTCCATCAATTCTTGTTTTTCCTTGTTGTTTTACATTTTCAATTTCTTTTGAAAATTCTTTTTCTCCCTTTGTTAATGTTTTTACAAATTTATCTTTTTCTTCTAATATTACTGTTTTTATTGTTTCTTTATTTTTTTCAAGGTCTGGATACATTTCTTTTAAATTTTCCACATTTATGTCTATTAATGTTGACAATTCTTCTAATGAGATCTGTAATTTATTCATATGTCTAATCATTCTACGTATTAATCTTCTTAAAATATAACCTCTATCTATATTACTTGGTCTACCACCATCTGATATTATCATCATACTTGAACGTAAATGTTCTGCTATTATTCTTCTACTTGATATATTGTCTATTTTTTGTAATTCTTCTAACTTGTTCATTATTGGTACAAATAATTCTGTTTCAAATGGAGTTTCTTTTCCTTGTAATAACATTGCCATTCTTTCTAATCCAAGTCCTGTATCTACATTATGTTGTTTTAATTTTGTATATTTTCCATCTTTATCCTTGTAGTATTCCATAAATACATTATTCCATATTTCTACATATTTACCACATCCACATGATGGATTACAATTTTCTGAACATTTTGGTTTTCCTGTATCATAAAACATTTCTGTGTCTGGTCCACATGGTCCTTCTTCTCCTGCTATCCACCAGTTATCATCTTTTCCAAAATAATATATTCTTTCTTCTGGTATACCAGCTTTTTTCCAACATTTTGCAGTCAACTCATCTTTAGGACA
>CALXJW010000056.1 GCA_944388725.1 uncultured Clostridia bacterium
CTTCTTTTTATTAATATTGTAAATATATTTGTTGAAATACTTTGTTCGTTTAATATTGTTGCCCAGTAGAAGCACCAGTTGAAGAATAATACATAAAAAACAAGAATTAAAAAATTCTTGTTTTTTTGTGCTTTTTTATGTTTTAGCGAATATCTTATATTGAGGTGATAAAATGTTTTGCAGAAAAAGATGTTATAGAGAGTATAATATAAAAAATATAAATATACAAGAATTTAAAGATAAAATAAAACAAGGAGCTATTGTTTTAGATGTAAGAAATAGAAAAGAATATTCAGAAGGACATATAATTAATTCTATAAATATACCAGTATATGAAATTAATCAAAAAATATATAATGCTATTCCTCAAAAAGAACAACTAATTTTATTATATTGTCAAACTGGTGAAAGAAGTAAGGAAGCATATTTAAAAATGCAAAAAATGGGATATAACAATATATATAATTTAAGTGGTGGTTTAGATAGTATTGAAAAAATAAATCTTATATAGTAAAATACTAATAATGGGAGGAAAACATGGATATAAAAAAAATAGAAGAACAAACAAATCAGGAAATAGAATATTATAAAGAAATTGAGTCAACACATAAATATGCAAAAAAAATAGAAAATCAAGGAAATAAAATCATTATTGCAGGAAAGCAAACAGGAGGAATAGGTACAAAAGGAAGAAAATGGCATACAGGAGAAGATAAAAATATAGCATTAACAATAATAGTACATCCAAACTGTGAAATAAAGAAATTAGAAGGATTAACAACACTAATAGCTGAAAAAATACAAGATAGTATATATGAACTATATAAATATAAATTACAAATAAAAGAACCGAATGATTTGATATTAAATGGTAAAAAAATATGTGGTATATTAACAGAAATTCATACACAGGGAGAAAAAATAGAGTATTTGTTAATAAGTATAGGTTTTAATGTAAATGAAGATAAATTTGATTTAAATATAAATGCAATTGCAACATCATTAAAAAAAGAATTTAACAAAGAATTTGAAAGAGAAGAAATAATAATTAAAATTATAAATAAAATAATAAAAATAATAGAACAATTATAGTTCTATTATTTTTATTTTAGAATATAAATAATATAGGGAGAGTGGTATATATGGAAGAAAATACTTCAAAAAATTATTTGTATATATTAAAAGGAGTAATAATATCAATAATATTTACATTAATATTTTTATTTATATTTTCGATAGTATTAACATATACAAATATGAGTGAAAAATTTATAAATCCAACTATAATAGTTATAACAGCAATAAGTATATTAATAGGAAGCTCAATTGGAAATTTAAAAGTTAAAAGAAATGGATTATTAAATGGTGCAATTATAGGGGCAATGTATTTAATATTTATTTATTTTGTATCATCAATATTAAGTGGGAATTTTTCAGTAACTTTAGAGTCTATCATAATGATAATTGCTGGAATGATATTTGGCATGATTGGAGGAATAATAGGAGTTAACAAAAAATAGAGATAAATGGAAAAAATATAGAAAAACTGTTGATATTTTTACAAAAGTGGGGTAAAATCTATAAAGACAAAAGGAGGAGAAAATGATTACATTAGAAGACGTAAAAAATAATGAGGAAGTGCAAGCATTTATTAATGCTTCTCAAAAACAATTAAAAGCATTAGGATATACAGAACATTCAAATAGACACATTGGAATAGTTTCAAAAAGAACAGAAGAAATATTAACAAAATTAGGATATGATGAACATACAATTGAACTTGGAAAAATTGCAGGATATTTACATGATATAGGAAATTGTGTAAATAGGGTAGATCATGCACATAGTGGAGCTATATTAGCTTATAATATATTAAAAGAAATGGGGATGCCAGCACCAGATATTACAGAAATTGTAATGGCGATTGGAAATCATGATGAAGAAACAGGGACTGCAGTAAGTGCAATATCTGCAGCATTAATATTAGCAGATAAATCTGATGTGCATAGAGATAGAGTAGTAAATACAAATATGTCTACATTTGATATGCACGATAGAGTAAATTATGCAGTAACAAAAGCGGAATTAGAAGTAGATGAACAAGCAAAAAAAGTAATATTAAAATTAACAATAGATACAGAAATATGTCCAGTATTAGACTATTTTCAAATATTTATGGATAGAACAATGATGAGTAAATATGCGGCAAAATATTT
This sequence comes from uncultured Clostridia bacterium, assembly GCA_944388725.1. Taxonomy (GTDB): domain Bacteria; phylum Bacillota; class Clostridia; order TANB77; family CAG-508; genus CAG-269. Next base: position 2,217 of record CALXJW010000056.1, read on the forward strand.
ACATATTTGGTTTGAACTTGTAATAAATGGAACAAAATTATTATAATAAAAGGAAGGGAAAAACAAAATGAAAAAAATAAAAATAATAACAATTGTATTAGCAATTATATTAGTAACTTTAGTGGCTTTTGTAGGAGTATATATGCAAAAACAAAACAGAATGGAAAACAAGGTCAAAGATTATCAATTAAGCAGAGAATTAGACCGTGGTAGAGTAATAGAAATAAAACCAGTTGAAGACACAGAAGAAGGAAAATTAACAGTAAAAAATTATCAAGTAATAAAAAATACACTAGAAAAAAGATTAAAAAATTTAGGAGCAACAGATTATGTAATATCATTAAATACTGCAGATGGGACAATAAGAATAGAATTACCAGAAGATGATAATACAGATTTATATGCATATTATATAACAGCTCAAGGACAAGTTCAAATTAGAGAAAAAGACACAGGTGTAGAATTATTAAGTGATTCTATGGTAAAAAGTGCAAAATATAACTATATATATAATTCAAGCGGATATCAAACATATGTAGAGATAGAATTAACAAAAGAAGGACAAGCTAAAATAGAAGAAATTGCAAATAATTATGCAATTCTTTCAAACGAAATTGATGAAATAGAAGCTAAGCAAGAGGAAGATACAGAAACGACAGAAGAAACAACAGAGCAAACAACTCAAGAAGCTACAACAGAAAATGAAGAGAATGCAGCACAAGAAACTCAGGAACAAACTAAAAAAATAGCAGTTTTATCAATTGGAACACCTAAAACATCATCAGATTCCACAGAAGATTCAGAAGAAACAGATACATCAACTGAATATGATGTATCAAAAATAGAAAAAAATAAAATAACTATAAATATAGGGACAACAACAACAAATTCAACATCTGTACAAAATAATATGTCAAAAGCATCAGAAATAAGTATGCTAGTTTCATCAGGAAAATATCCAATAGAATATGAAATAGAAAATAATAGATTAGAAATATCTTCAATAACAACAAAACAAATAATGATTTTTGCAATAGCAATATTAGCAATATTAGTAATAATATTAATAGCTATATCTATAAAATATAAATTACAAGGGTTACTAGTAAGTATATCATTTATAGGATTTGTTGCAATATTTTCATTATTATTAAGATATGCAAATGTTCTTATATCAATTGAAGGAATATATGCAATACTTTTAATTTGTGCAATAAATTTAAAATTAAATACAGATATATTAGAGGTTAGAAAAGTTAATATGACAAATGAAGTAGTATTAAATACTTATAAAGAGTTTTTTATAAAATTAATACCAATCATAATAATATCAATAGTATTTTGCTTTGCAAGTTGGACTAATTTAAGTAGTTTTGGAATGATAATGTTCTGGGGATTAGTATTAATTGCAATATACAATGTACTTATAACAAAAACATTATTAAAATTAAAAGAAAGCAAATAGGAGGCACTAAATGAAACAATTAATAGAGAAAAAGAAAAAAATTTTAATAATTATAATATTAGCATTAATAATATTAGCAGGCATGTTAATGACAATATTTTTAGGATTTAATAAAGAAGCAAGATTTGAACAAGCCAAAAGAATAGATATTTATGTTGAACAAAAAGTGGATTTAGAAAAAGTAAAAGAAAAGGTAAAAGAAGTATTAGGAAATGATAGTATTGTTCAAGTAGTAGAAGTATATGAAGATATGGTTACAATTAGATCAAAAGATATAACTGAAGAACAAAAAAACGAGATTGTAAATAAAGTAAAAGAAATATACGAATTTGAGCAAACTGCTGAAGATACAGCAATAAATGTAATACCAACAACAAGATTTAGAGATCTTTTTAAACCATATGTTATTCCATTTATAATAGTATCAGTATTAGTAATAATATATTTTATGATAAGATATTACAAATTAGGAATATTAAAAGTATTTGGTAAAACTTTTTTGGCAATATTATTAGGACAAATATTACTATTTAGTATATTAGCTATTACTAGAATTCCTGTTGGAATTTATACACCTGTATTAATTTTAATGATATATATATTAGTTATATCAATGCTTGACAAACATTTTAGAAAAAATAGCTAGAAAATATTGACAAATAGAAATAAAAATAGTATAATATCTAATGTTACAAGAAGAAGTTATCCACTTCTCACCTTAACTTTGTGGAAAAAGGTCAGAAAATATTAGATTTATATTAATAAATATATCTATATTTGTGTGGAATTGACTTGTAACAGAGTCAATTTTTTTATGGGAAAAATTAAGGCAGTTTCTTATAAAAAGGTAAAAAAGAGAACCGTCCCCAAATTTCCATTTGAAAAATCAGGAGGTGTTTTTTATAAAACAAGAATTACCAATTAATGGTCAAATTAGAGCTAGAGAAGTTCAATTAATAAGTGACAAAGGTGAAAAATTGGGTATTGTTCAAATAAATAGAGCATTAGAAATAGCTGAAGAAAAAAAATTGGATTTAGTATTAGTAGCACCAAACAATGTGCCACCAGTATGTAAAATTATGAACTATGGAAAATACAAATTTGAACAAGCAAAAAAAGAAAAAGAAGCTAAGAAAAAACAAAAAATTCAAGAGACTAAGGAATTAAGAATAACGCCAAACATTGAAGAACATGATTTTGGATTTAAGTCAAAAAATGCAAGAAAATTCTTGGAAGATGGAAATAAAGTAAAAATTACAGTAAGATTTAGAGGAAGAGAATTAAACAATGTTAAATTAGGTGAGAAAGTATTAAATGATTTTATAGCTTCATTAGAAGATATTTCAGTAGTAGAAAAGAAACCTAAATTAGAAGGTAAAAATATGTTTATTATACTAGCTAAAAAAGCTTAATAATATATAAGAAAAAACAATTGAAAGGAGCGATAAGCATGCCAAAATTAAAAACAAATAAAGCTGCAAGAAAAAGATATTCTTTAACAGCTACAGGAAAAGTAAAAAGAACAACAGCTAATAGAAGACATTTATTAGCAAATAAAACAAAAAGACAAAAATTATCAGCAAGACGTCCAGGAGCATATGCTGATAAAACATGTGAAAACACAATTAAAAAATTATTACCATATGGTAACTAAAAAATAGATTAGGAGGGAAATTAAATGGCAAGAGTAAAATCAGCAATGACAACAAGAGCAAGACACAAAAAAGTATTAAAACAAGCAAAAGGATATTATGGAGCAAAACATTATAGATTCAGAAATGCAAATCAAGCAGTATTAAAATCATTAGCATATGCATATGTTGGAAGAAAAGACAAAAAAAGTAATTTCAGAAAATTATGGATAGCAAGAATAAATGCTGCAGCAAGAATGAATGGATTAACATATAGTAAATTAATATCAGGATTAAAAAAAGCTAATGTAACAATAAATAGAAAAATGTTATCAGAAATAGCTATAAGTGATCCAAAAGCTTTTACAGAAATAGCCGAAATAGCAAAAAAAGCTTAAGTATTTGAAAGGAGGTCTTTATTTTGAATTCTCAGAATAAGGGCTTTTTTTGTACTTTTGCTTAAGATTTTAAAGGAGAAAAAAGTGAAAATAGGGATAGATATAGATGGAGTATTAATTGATTTAGAAAGATATGTAATAGACTATGGAACAAAAATGTGTGTTGAAAAACAATGGAAAATAAACTTAAAGTTAGACGAATATTTTGAGAAAGAAAGATTTTTCTGGACAGATGAACAAGAAGAAGAATTTTGGAATACATATTTGGAAGACTATGTTTTAAAAACAAACCCAAGAGAATTCTCAAAAGAAGTTATTGAAAAATTGAGAAAAGAAAATAATAAAATATATATAATAACAGCAAGAAATGAGGAAGGTTTACCACCAGAATCATATGGAAGAATGCAAGAATTTACTAAAAAATGGTTATTAGATAATGGAATTGAGTATGATGAATTAATATTTGCAAGTGACGCAGAAAAATTAGAACAATGCATAAAAAATGATATTGATATTATGATAGAAGATTATCCAAATAATATATTAAATATATCAAACAAAATAAATGTTATAAAATATGATTGTCAATATAATAAAGATGTTAAAGGAGAAAATATAATTACAGCATACAGTTGGTATCATATTTATAATATAATAAAAGAATTGAAAGGAGAATAAAATGGCAAAAATATTAGAAGATGTATCAAGAACATTTAATGAATTTTTATTATTACCAAATTTAACAGATGAAAGATGTATACCATCAAATGTATCATTAAAAACACCATTAGTAAAATTTAAAAAAGGTGAAGAAGCAAAATACTATGCTAATATACCAATGGTATCTGCAATTATGCAATCTGTTTCTGGTGAGGAAATGGGAATCGCATTAGCAAGAGAAGGAGGAGTAGCATTTATATATGGTTCACAAACAATAGAGTCACAAGCTAGAATGGTTTATCAAGTCAAAAAACATAAAGCTGGTTTTGTAATAAGTGATTCTAATGTAAAAAGTGGAACAAAATTAAAAGATGTAATTGAATTAGTAAATAAAACTGGACATTCAACTGTTATGATAACAGAAGATGGAACAGAAAATGGAAAGTTTTTAGGGCTAGTTACAGATAAAGATTATAGGGTTTCTAGAGATGATATGGATGCACCAATAGATGAATATATGACACCAAAAGATAAAGTAATTTGGTCAAAAGAAGGAATTACACTATCAGAAGCAAATGACATTATATGGGAAAATAAAAAAGAATGTTTACCAATATTAACTCAAGAAGGAAATTTAAAATATTTAGTTTTTAGAAAAGATTATGAGGAAAGAAAAAATAATCCAAACTCTTTATTAGATGATAATAAAAGATATATTGTAGGTGCAGGTATAAATACTAGAGATTACGAAGAAAGAATACCAGCTTTAGTAGATGCAGGAGTAGATATTTTATGTATAGATTCATCTGACGGATATTCTGTATGGCAAAAAAATACAATAGAATTTGTTAGAAAAAAATATGGTGATAAAGTAAAAATAGGTGCAGGAAATGTTGTAGACAAAGAAGGATTTAGATATTTAGCAGAAGCTGGAGCTGATTTCATAAAAGTTGGAGTAGGTGGAGGCTCAATTTGCATTACAAGAGAAACTAAAGGTATAGGAAGAGGACAAGCAAGTGCTGTTATAGATGTAGTTGCAGAACGTGATAAATATTTTGAAGAAACAGGTATTTATATTCCTATTTGTTCTGATGGAGGAATTGTACATGATCATCATATAACAATTGCATTAGCATTAGGTGCAGATTTCGTTATGATGGGACGTTATTTTGCTAGATTTGATGAAAGCCCAACAAGAAAATTGAAAATCGATAACAATTATGTGAAAGAGTATTGGGGAGAAGGTTCAAATAGAGCTAGAAATTGGCAAAGATATGATATGGGAGGAGACAAGAAACTTTCTTTTGAAGAAGGTGTTGATTCTTATATACCTTATGCAGGATTATTAAAAGACAATGTTGCTATAACTGTTGCAAAAATAAAATCTACAATGTGTAATTGTGGTGCAATAACAATTAAAGAATTGCATGAAAAAGCAAGATTAACATTAGTTTCTAATATTAGTATAGCAGAAGGTAGTGCACATGATGTTATATTAAAAGAAATTGATAAACAATATAAATAAAATTGTAAATATAATAAAACGGTAATAAAAAAAATATTACCGTTTTTATTCTTTTTTCATTTTGGGTTTTGAAATTAAAGAAGCAATATATCCAAAAAATATAGCAGCAGCAATACCACCAGCAGAAGCGGTTATACCTCCTGTAAATGCACCAATGATTCCATATTCTTTAACAGCTTTTATTGCACCCTTTGCTAGAGTGTAACCGAAACC
>CALXJW010000057.1 GCA_944388725.1 uncultured Clostridia bacterium
GCTTATATCTATATTATACTACCTTTACGGAATGAAGTCAATAATGGCAAAACTTCAAAATAGCACTAAAGCTCAAGCCTTAGTGCTATCATTAATTATTGTCTATTTATTCCTTTTCTTCCAGGGAAAATAGCTATTTCTCCTAATTCATTTTCTATGTTTAATAATCTGTTATATTTTGCAACTCTATCTGTTCTACAAGGTGCACCTGTTTTTATTTGTCCCGCATTTGTAGCAACAGCAACATCTGCAAGTGTTGTATCTTCTGTTTCACCACTTCTGTGCGATACAACCGCTGTATATCCATTCTTTTTAGCAAGTTCAATTGCATCTAATGTTTCTGTTAATGTTCCTATTTGATTTAATTTAATTAAAATACTGTTAGCTACTCCTAAATCTAATCCTTTTTGTAATCTTTTAATATTTGTTACAAATAAGTCATCACCAACTAATTGGATTTTATCTCCTAATCTATCTGTTAGTTTTTTCCAGTTTTCCCAATCTTCTTCTGCTAAACCATCTTCAATTGAGATTATTGGATATTTTTCAACTAATTGTGCTAAAAAGTCTATCATTTCATCAGCTGTTTTTAATTCATCTGTTTTCCAGAAATAATAACATCCTTCTTTTCCTATTTTTTTAGCTTCTTCATACATTTCTGTAGAAGCAACATCTAATGCTAAACATACTTCTTCTCCTGGTTTATATCCAGCTTTTTCTATAGCTTCAACAATTAATTTTAAAGCTTCTTCATCACTTGAAAGATTTGGTGCAAATCCTCCTTCATCTCCAACACCTGAAGCTAATCCTTTTTCTTTTAATACTTTTTTTAATGTATGGTAAATTTCTGTACTCATACGTAAGCATTCTGTAAAAGATTTTGCTCCAACTGGCATTATCATAAATTCTTGTGTACTTACAGTATTATCAGCATGTTTTCCACCATTTAAAATGTTCATCATAGGAACTGGTAATGTTTTTGCATTTGGTCCTCCAATGTAATTATATAATTCCATTCCTAATGAAGCTGCTGCAGCTTTAGCTACTGCTAGTGATACACCTAATGTAGCATTTGCTCCTAATTTTCCTTTATTTTCTGTTCCATCTAATTCAATTAATGTTTTATCAATTTGTGCTTGATCATATACATTCATTCCTTCTAATGCTGGAGCTATTATATTGTTTACATTTTCTACTGCTTTTAAAACTCCTTTACCCATATATCTTGATTTGTCTCCATCTCTTAATTCAACAGCTTCAAAAGCTCCTGTAGATGCTCCTGATGGAACCATTGCTACTCCATTAGAACCATCAATTGTTACAACTTCAACTTGTACAGTTGGATTTCCTCTTGAATCTAATACTTCTAATGCTTTTACACTTTCAATTTCTAAATAATTTTTCATAATAAATTCCTCCTAATTTATATTTTTAAAATTTAATCACTTAAAATTTGATTTTTAATTTTTTTACTTTCTCTTTCATTTTCCATATACGCATTTCTTTGATGTTCTTTAAAATCCAAAGTATCATATGTTATTATATTATTTATTTTCTTTAAATATAATCCTGTTTCATATTTTTCATCTTTTTTTCTTGCATTTTTTTCTACTAATAAATAGCTTTCTAATGCTTGTTTTTCTTTTTTACCATGTGGTTCTATATGTAAATATTTATATCTCCAAAATATGTGATGTTGATAATAAAAATCTTGCGAACTTAATAAATTATCATAATTATACTCAATCTTAAATCTATTGTTTTTTATTGATACTGTCAGATTAGACCATGGTAATTGTTGTGTTTTAATAAATTCCTCTCTTAATTCTTTTATCTTATCATACAATGATTCTAACATCTTTAAATATTCTTTTTCTTCTAAATTATATTTATCTGGTATTTCATAAACATTTACATATTTATTTTTAAACAAATTCTTAGGGAGAAAGTAAAAATACATTTCTCCTGTTTGAAATTTGCCTAGCCTATCTATTACTGAGGCATACAGATATACTTCTTCCCACTTTTCAGGAATTAAATAAAATATTTTTCTTTGTATTTCTTCGTATATTTCTTTAATTCTTTTGGTATTATTTAACACTTTTTCCACCTTTATTTTACTAATATACTTTCACCAGTCATTTCTGTTGGTTTTTCTATATTTAATAGTTCTAATATTGTTGGTGCTAAATCTGCTAATTTTCCTGATTTAATTTTTAAATCACTATTTTCTGTAACTAATATTAGTGGAACAGGATTTGTTGTATGAGCAGTATGTGGTTCTCCTGTTTTATAATCAATCATTTGTTCTGCATTTCCATGATCAGCTGTTATTAACATAGTACCATTATGTGCTAGCATTGCTTCTACTACTTTTCCAACACATTCATCAATTGTTTCTATTGCTTTAATTGCAGCAGGCAAACTTCCTGTATGTCCAACCATATCCGGATTTGCATAATTTAAAATTATAACATCATATTTATCACTATCTATTGCTTTTACAACATTGTCTGTTACTTCATATGCACTCATTTCTGGTTTTAAATCATATGTTGCTACTTTTGGTGATGGTACTAAAATTCTATCTTCACCTGCATATTGTTTTTCTTCTCCTCCATTAAAGAAGAAAGTAACATGTGCATATTTCTCTGTTTCTGCTATACGTAGTTGTGTTAATCCATTATTTGCTAATACTTCTCCTAAAGTATTTACTAGTGGTTCTTTTTTGAATGCAATTTTTACATTTGGCATTGTTTCATCATAATTAGTAAAACATACAAAGTATGTGTCTAATTTTTTTGTTTCGAATTCATTAAAATCTTTATCAACAATTGTTCTTGTTATTTCTCTAGCTCTATCTGGTCTAAAGTTAAAGAATATTACTGAATCATGATTTTCTATTGTTGCTATTGGTGTATCTCCATTACATATAACTGTTGGAACAACAAACTCATCAAAAACTTCTTTTTGATATGAATCTTCAATTGCTATTGTTGCAGATGTTGCTTTTTCTCCTTCTCCATTTACTAATGCATCATAACATTTTTTTACTCTGTCCCATCTTTTATCTCTATCCATAGCATAATATCTTCCAGATATACTTGCAATTTTTCCCAAATTCTTTTCTTTCATTTTTTCTTCTAATTGCATTATATATCCTTCTGCAGATGCTGGTGGAGTGTCTCTTCCATCTAAGAAACAATGTACATATACATTTTCAAAGTCTCTTCTTTTTGCCATTTCTAATAATCCATATAAATGTCTTATATGACTATGAACTCCTCCATCTGATAATAGACCTAGTATATGCAATTTTGAATTATATTTTTTACAATTTTCTATTGCTTCTGAAAATTCAGGAATTATAAAAAAGTCTCCATCTTCAATAGATTTTGTTATTTTTGTTAAATCTTGATATACAATTCTACCTGCACCTATATTTGTGTGCCCCACTTCTGAATTCCCCATTTGTCCTTCTGGCAATCCAACTTTTAGACCACTTGTATAAACTTCTGTAGTTTGATATTTTTTCATTAGTTTATCAATATTAGGTGTTTTGGCTGTTTTAACTGCATTACCATCAGTATTATCATTAATACCAAATCCATCTAATATCATTAGCATTACCGGTTTTTTTTCCATTTTCAACATTCCTTTCAGGCGTATTATAAATTATTTATAGTTTACTATTTTGCTAAATTCATCAGGTTTTAGACTTGCTCCTCCTACAAGTCCTCCATCTATATCTGACATTTCGAATAATTCTTTAGCATTTGATGACTTTACGCTTCCGCCATATTGTATTATAACCCCATCAGCAACATTTTGTCCATATTTTTCTGCGATTTTTTCTCTTATTTGTTTTATTGTTTCGTTTGCATCTTCTTTAGTTGCTGTTTTTCCAGTTCCAATTGCCCATATTGGTTCATAAGCAATTATAATATCTTTAAGACTTTCTGCAGATATTTCTTCTAATGCTTTTTCTACCTGATCTGTTATAATATTTTTGGTTATTCCTTGTTCTCTTTGTTCTAATGTTTCACCAACACATACAATTGGTTTTAAACCATTTGATAATGCTGATTTTATTTTTTTATTTACAGTTTCATCTGTTTCTGCAAAATATTGTCTTCTCTCAGAATGTCCTATAATTACATATTCAACTCCAATTGATTTCAACATTTTTCCAGAAACTTCTCCTGTATATGCTCCACTTTCTTCCCAATGCATATTTTGTGCACCAATTTTTATATTTGTTCCTTGAACATGTAATAATGCATAAAATAAATCTGTATATGGAACACATAAAATAACTTCATTCTCTGTGTTTTTAACAAGTGGTGCAAATTGGTCTATAAAATCTATAGCTTCATTTGGTAACATATTCATTTTCCAATTTCCTGCAATTACTTTTTTACGCATATATATCACTCCTTTTAATATTATTTATCCATTAAGCATTCTATTCCTGGAAGTTTCTTTCCTTCTAGAAATTCTAATGAAGCTCCTCCACCTGTAGAAATATGTGTCATTTTATCTGCTAATCCTGCTTTTTCAACAGCTGCGGCAGAATCTCCACCACCAATTATTGTTGTTGCATCTAATTCTGCTAGTGCTTTTGCTATAGAATTTGTTCCTATTGCAAATTGGTCGAATTCAAATAATCCTACTGGTCCATTCCAAATTACAGTTTTTGCTGTTTTTAATTCATTTTTGAACATTTCTATTGTTTTTTCTCCAATGTCAAATCCTTCCCATCCTTCTGGAATTTCTGTCCAAGCTACTGTTTTACTTTCTGTATCTGGTTTAAATTCTTTTCCTATTTTTGTATCTATTGGTAATAATAATTTTACTCCTTTAGCTTTAGCTTTTTCCATTAAACTTAATGCTAAATCACATTTATCTGGTTCGCATAAAGAATTTCCTACTTCATATCCTTGTGCTTTAAAGAATGTATATGCCATTCCTCCACCAATCATTAATGTATTTACTTTTTCTAATAGACTATCTATTACACCTATTTTATCAGAAACTTTTGCTCCACCTAATATTGCAACAAAAGGTCTTTCTGGATTATTTAGGGCATCCCCTAAAAATTTTAATTCTTTTTCTATTAAAAATCCTGATACAGATGGTAAATAATGTGAAACACCTTCTGTTGAAGCATGAGCTCTATGAGCTGTTCCAAATGCATCATTTACGAATACTTCTGCCATACTTGCTAATTCTTTTGCAAAATTTGGATCATTATCTGTTTCTTCCCTATGAAATCTTACGTTTTCAAGTAGCATTACTTGTCCTTCTTCTAAAGAATTAGCTAATGATTTTGCACTTTCTCCAACTACATCTTTTGCCATAAGAACTTCTTGTCCTAATAATTTAGATAATTCTTTTGCAACAGGAGCTAAAGAAAACTCTGGTTTTACTTCTCCCTTTGGTCTTCCTAAATGTGAGCTTAATATTATTTTACACTTTTGATCTATTAAATATTTAATTGTAGGTAATGCTGCTACAATTCTTCTATTATCTGTTATATTTTGATTTTCGTCCATTGGAACATTAAAATCACATCTAACAAAAACTTTCTTTCCTTTTAAATCAATATCTTTTACTGTTTTTTTACTCATTTTATCTTCCTTCCTAAAAATAATAACTGGTTAGAAGGTTAGAATAATTCTAACTTTCTAACCTTATTTACTTTTTATTTGTGATCTACTTTTGACATATAGCATGCTAAATCTACTAATTTGTTTGAATATCCCCATTCATTGTCATACCATGCTACTAATTTTACAAATGAATCTGTTAACATTATTCCTGCTGTTGCATCAAATATAGATGTATGCTTATCTCCAATAAAGTCTGATGATACAACTGCTTCATCTGTATATTCCATTATTCCTTTTAATTCGTTTTCACATGCTTTTTTTACTGCTGCACATATTTCTTCATATGTTGTTGGTCTTTCTAAGTTACATGTTAAATCAACAACAGATACATCTACTGTTGGTACTCTAAATGACATACCTGTTAATTTTCCATTTAATGATGGAATAACTTTTCCAACAGCTTTTGCAGCTCCTGTTGAAGATGGTATTATGTTAGCAGATGCTGCACGTCCACCTCTCCAATCTTTTTTAGAAGCTCCATCAACAGGTTTTTGTGTTGCTGTTGTTGAATGAACTGTTGTCATAAGTCCTTCTTTTATTCCGAAATTATCATTAATTACTTTAGCTAAAGGTGCTAAACAGTTTGTTGTACAAGATGCATTTGAAACAATGTTCATATCTGTTGTATATGTTTCATTATTTACTCCCATTACAAACATTGGAGCATCTTTTGAAGGTGCACTTATTAAAACTTTTTTTGCTCCTCCTTCTAAGTGTGCTTGTGCTTTTTCCATAGTTGTAAATACTCCAGAACATTCTAATACATATTCTACTCCAAGTTCTCCCCAAGGAATATTTTTTGGTTCCATTTCATTAAATACTTTTATTGTATTTCCATTTATTACTAAATTTCCATCTTTTTCTTCTACAGTTCCATTAAATCTTCCATGTACAGTGTCGAATTTTACCATATAAGCCATATAATCTGCTGTTACAAATGGATCATTTACTGCTACAACCTCAACCTCCTCTTTAGCTAATGCTGCTTGGAATGCTAATTTTCCAATTCTTCCGAATCCGTTAATTCCTACTTTTACTGACATAAAAATTTCCTCCTTCTGAGATATTAGACTAAGATTGCCTATCTCTATTTTTTATATTATTTACCTTTTAAGGCATTTATATTCTATAACAAAAAATACTACTTTTCAAGTAGTATTTGAAATTTTATAAATATTTTTTTAATGTTTCGACACTATCTTCTTGCATAACGACAAAATCATTTAAAATTTGTTTAACTTCTTTGTCTATTTCTTTATTGTTATTTAGTAATCTTCTTCCTTCTATTATTCCCATATTTGTTCCTTGCATTAGTAATTCCGAAATCTTTGAATTACTTTGATCATTCATTGTTTTCATCTGAACCCCATACCAAGTCATCATTTTATTCATTTTATTAGTTTCTTGTGGTTCTTTTGAGCTATATTGTGTATAAATATTTTCTACTCTTTTATTTATTTCTTTATATTTCCCATATTCTACATCAAGTACGTTTTGAAATTCTTTGTCTCCTACTTTTTCTGCAACATATGATATAGCATCCATTCCCATGGTTGTTCCCTTATTAACTTCATTTAACACTTTTATATTTATATCTTCCATTTTACTTCCTCCTTTTTTATATATTTTAACTAATTTTATATTTTTTATTCATAAATTAATATTTTCAAATAAATGTGTTACGCATCATTTTACAGATTTTTTCTTGTTTTTAAAAAAACGTAACTTCTTTTTATTGAACAGGCACTTTTATACTTTTTTTTCATATAATTTTGTTATGAGAAAGTTGAGGTGTATTATGTTTCCTACACTTTGTTTAAGTGGTTTTTTATGTTTTCTACAAACAGCTGTTTTTACAGTTGGATACATTTCAGGAACACAATTGTTTCCTGAACCATTAACTGCAGATGAAGAACAAGAATATATTGAAAGATTAAAAAATGGCGATAAAGACGCTCGTAATATACTTATTGAAAAAAATTTAAGATTAGTTGCGCATGTATGTAAAAAATATAATAATTCTAATGTTAATCAAGATGACTTAATTTCAATTGGCACAATAGGTTTAATAAAAGGCATTAATAGTTTTAAACCGGAAAAAGGTGCAAAACTTTCTACATATGTTTCACGTTGCGTAGATAATGAAATTCTTATGTATTTTAGAGCAACCAAGAAATTAGGGGCAGAAGTATATTTAAATGACCCTATTGGTAAAGATAAAGATGATAATGTGGTTACGCTGCAAGAGGTTTTAGAAAACGATGAAAGAAGTGTTGAAGATTCTGTTGACTTAAAAATGAAAATCAAAATTCTTTATGATAAAATGAAATCTATTTTAAAAGATAGAGAAAGAACTATTTTAGAACTTAGATTTGGACTTGATGGCCATAAACCTAAAACTCAAATAGAAATTGCTAAACAGATG
>CALXJW010000058.1 GCA_944388725.1 uncultured Clostridia bacterium
AACTGATTCTTGGTCTACTTCAAAAGAATTTCTAGAAAAGTTTAATCAAAAAGTTATTAATAATAGAGAAAGATAAAATACGATTTTTAAATTACTTTATATGAAAATATAGAGTAATTTTTTTATTTATGATACAATGCTATAAAATAGTAATTTTTTACTTAGGAGGAACAATGTCTTTAATAAGTGTAAATAATTTAACATTTGGATATGATGGAAGTTGTAATAATATATTTGAAAACGTTTCATTTAATATAGATACAGATTGGAAATTAGGATTAATAGGTAGAAATGGAAAAGGAAAAACAACATTTTTAAAGTTATTACAAGGGAAATATGAATATAGAGGGACAATACTAAAAAATGTTGATTTTGATTATTTTCCATTTGAAGTTGCAAATAAAGAAAAAATAGCAATAGAAATTGTAAATGAGATTGCTCCAAATGCACAAGATTGGGAAATTATAAAAGAATTAAATTTGTTAAATACAACTGCAGAAAAATTATATATGAAATTTAATTTATTAAGTGGAGGAGAACAAGTAAAAATACTTTTAATAAGTCTATTCTTAAAAGGTAACAATTTCTTACTTATAGATGAACCTACAAATCATTTAGACATAGAAACAAGAAATAATTTAGTTAGCTATTTAAATAAGAAAAAAGGATTTATATTAGTATCTCATGATAGAAATTTTTTAGATAAAGTTGTAGATCATATTATTTCTATAAACAATACTAATATTGAAATACAAAAAGGTAATTTTTCATCTTGGAAAGAAAATAAAGATAGACAAGATAATTTTGAAAAAACACAAAATGAGAAACTAAATAAAGATATAAAAAAACTAGAAATTGCATCAAAAAATACTGCAAAATGGTCTAATGATGTGGAAAAATCAAAATATAAAACAAGCAATTCAGAATCAACAATGGACAGAGGTTACTTAGGACATAAATCAGCAAAGATGATGAAGAAAGCAAAAGTTATGGAACAAAGAATTAAAAAAGCAATAGATGATAAGTCTGATTTATTAAGAAACATAGATAGAAACGATACATTAAAAATTATTCCTATAATAAGTAATAGGAATCCATTAATTTTAGTTAATAATTTGCAGATAAAATATAATAACAAAACAATATTTAATCCTATTTCTTTTGAAGTAAATAATGGAGATAGAATAGCAATAGTTGGTAAAAATGGTATAGGAAAATCAAGCATACTGAAACTTATTATAAGAAAAGATATAAAATATAATGGGGAAATTAAAATAGCAAATGATTTAAAAATATCTTATGTTTCTCAAAGTACAGAAGATCTTAAAGGTAGTTTAAAAACTTTTGCTTACAATACTAAAATAGATGAAAGTATTTTTAAAGCAATGTTAGTAAAAATGGGATTATCAAAATCTGATTTTGATACTAATATTCAAGATATGAGTGAAGGTCAAAAGAAAAAAGTTTTAATAGCAAAAAGTATATCCGAACAAGCAAATGTTTATATATGGGACGAGCCTTTGAATTATATTGATATATTAACAAGAGAGCAAATTGAAGATGCTATTTTAAAGTATAATCCTACAATGATTTTTGTAGAACATGACGAAAGATTTATTGAAAAAGTAGCAACAAAAATTATAAATTTAGTACAGTAGTTGTTGTAATATATAAGCATGAAAAATGCAGTTTTATATGAACAAATTTTAAATGTTAATAAGCATTGCTTGTAGCAACGGACAGTTCTTTATATAATAATTGTAAAGAAAGGAGTTGTTGTAAAATGTTAAGAGAAAACATTAAATCAATAAGGAAATCAAAAGGACTTTCACAAGAAGAACTTGCTATAAAATTAAATGTGGTTAGACAAACAATTTCTAAATGGGAACAAGGTTTGTCAGTACCTGATGCAGAAATGTTAATTTCTATATCAGAAGTTTTGGAAATACCTGTAAGCACATTACTTGGAGAAAATATTTCTGAAAGTAAAGTAGATGATTTAAAAGCAATTTCTGAAAAATTGGAGATAATAAACTTACAATTATCCCAAAGAAAAAAAGATAAAAGAAAAATAATTCATTGGATATTAATTACATTATGTATAGTTACAATACTTGTTTTTATATCTTTAATTTTATTAAATAGTCCATATTTAAATTGGGATTATAGTAATCCTGAATATGCCGTTTTAGGAGTTGTTTTTCATTCTTTTGAATGGTTATTTATTAGAATAGCACCGATTATCTCTATTGGATTAATCATTGGAATTTTCTTGACTAGAAAGAAAGATTAAAACAATTTTTTTAAAAACAAGTAGATTAAAAATTACTTTATACGAAAGTATGGAGTAATTTTTATTTTTATGATATCATAATATAAATTAAAAAATTAAAGAAAGAAGATGAGATTATTGTTTTCAGATGTAGGAGATTACGAACCATGTGGGATGTTTTCCAAAGGGCATTTAGCATTAATTTGCATCACAATAACATGCATTTTTATCGCCTTAAAACAGACTTGGAATAAAAGCAAAGAAGAAGTATATGCAATTATAAAAAATATAACAATAATTATGTGTATATTAGAAGTGTTAAGAATAATTTATAGTATAATGCAAAATTCTATTTATGCAGTTAATACATATATGCCATTATATTATTGTAGTATATTATTATATGCAGGATTATTGAGTTCGTTTGGAAAAGGTATTTTGAAAAGAGTAGGAGATGTGTCTTTAGCAACAGGCGCAATAATAGGAGGAATTGTTTTTATTATATTTCCATCAACTTCATTACCTATATATCCAGCTTTTCATATATTAAGTATCCATAGTTTTTTATTTCATGGAATAATGGTATATTTGGGAATATTAATAAATAAAACAAAGTACATAGATTTAAAGAAAGAAGATGCTAAATATTTTGCAGGTTTAATAGGAATAATGGGAATATTAGCTTTTATTATAAATAACTTGTTTGATGGTAATTTAATGTTCATATCAGAAAATTTTCCGGGTACTCCAATCGAAATACTTTATAAATTAACTGGTGGAGGAATGATGTTCAGTTTAATTATGATAATAGCACAAATGACAATACCATTTTATATTTCTTATTATGCAAATTTGGGGACGGTTCTCTTTTTTACTTTTTTAAAAAAGTGTTCTATTTAAAAAAATATAAGAAAAAATAGTAGATAGAATCTGCTATTTTTTGTATATATATTGACATATCAAGAAAAATTTATATATACCCCCTTATTTACAAAAATACCGTGGAGGGTATATAATAATCCTGGTGGTGATAAAAATGGATGAAACTAATAAGAGAAAAACTATTAGAAGCGAGGATGAAAAGAAAAAAATTATAAATCATTTAAATAGAATAAAAGGACAAATTACAGGAATTGAAAAAATGGTTAATAATGATATTTATTGTAATGACATATTAATTCAAGTAGTTGCAGTAGAAAAATCCATGAAAAGTTTAGCAAATTCTATATTACAAACACATTTATATAAATGTGTAGCAGAAGACTTAGAAAAAGGAAATTTAGAAGTAATTGATGAATTAATAAGTTTATTTAAAAGATTTAATAATTAAAGGAGAGAAATTATATGAAAACAGAAAAAAATATTTTAACAGCATTTATTTTAAATTTATCATTTTCTATTTTTGAATTAATAGGAGGAATATTTACAAATAGTATATCTATAATATCAGATGCAGTTCATGATTTTGGAGATGCATTAAGTATAGGAATATCTTTAGTATTAGAAAAAATTAGTAAGAAAAAGCCAAATGAAACATATACATATGGTTATGTTAGATATTCTGTATTAGGAGCATTAATAACAACTATTGTACTAACATTGGGGTCTATATTCGTAATAATTGGAGGAATCGATAGAATTTTAAATCCAGAAACAATAAATTACGATGGAATGATTATATTTGCAATATTTGGAGTAATAATTAACTTTCTTGCAGCTTATTTTACTAGAGAAGGAGATTCTTTAAATCAAAAAGCAGTTAATTTACATATGCTTGAAGATGTATTAGGATGGGTTGTAGTATTAATAGGTTCAATATTAATGAAATTTACAGATATTTCATTAATTGATTCAATAATGTCAATAGGAATAGCATTATTTATACTTATTAATGCTTTTAAAAATATGAAAAGTATATTAGATTTGTTTTTAGAAAAAACACCAAAAAACATATCAGTGGAAGAAATAAAAAAACATTTATTAGAAATAAAAGGAATAATAGATGTTCATCATGTTCATATTTGGAGCATAGATGGTTACAACAATTATTCAACAATGCATGTTGTTACCGATGAAAAAAATATAAAAGAATTAAAAAATAAAATTAGAGAAGAAATGAATGAACATGGAATTTGCCATACTACAATTGAAATTGAGGACAAAGATGATATCTGTGATGAAAAAGAATGTGAAATAAAAGTAAATAATGAAATAGGTCATCACCATCATCATCACTAAAATTAATAAGAAGGAGAGATAATTATGACAGAAATAAATTTAAAAGTAAATGGAATGCATTGTGAAGGATGTGAAAAAAGAATAAAAAACGCTTTAAGCGAAATTAATGGGGTTTCTGAAGTTGTAGCAAGTTATGTAGAAGGAACAGTTAAAATTAAAATGAATAAAGATATAGACATACAAGAAATTAAGGAGATTATAGACAATTTAGGATTTGAAATTGAGGAAAATTAATTATGAAAAATATTATTTTAGAAATAGAAGGCATGACTTGTAGTGCATGTTCAAATGGATTAGAAAAATATTTGAATAAACAAAATGGAATTATAAATGCAAATGTAAATCTTGTAATGGCAAATGCAAGTATAGATTATGATGAAAATATATTAGACAAAGAAAAAATAGAAAAATACGTAAAACAAGCAGGTTTTACAAGTAAAGGGATTTTTAAAGGATTTAAAATTGAGAAGAAAAATAAAATTGAAAAACTACAATTTATAATATTTACTGTATTAGCTATAATTTTAATGTATATATCAATGGGACATATGATAAATTTACCAATATTAAAAATATTTAATCCACATTATAGTCCAATTATTTATGCAGTTACACTATTTATACTAGCAATATTATTTCTAATATATGGGTTTGACATTCTAAAAAATGGATATAAGAATTTAATACATAAAATACCAAATATGGATACACTTGTTGCGATAGGAGTTATTAGTAGTTTCTTATATAGTATATATGGAATGTTTAGAATTATTAAAGGAGATTACAACTATACGATGAACTTATATTTTGAATCATCAGCCATTGTAATCTATTTTGTAAAACTTGGAAGATATTTAGACAGTATGAACAAAGATAAAACAAAAGAAGCAATCAAAAAATTGGTAGAAATAACTCCAAATAAAGCAACAATTGAAAGAGATGGAAAAGAAAAAATAATTACATTAGATGAAATAAAAAAAGGAAATATATTAATAAGTAAGCCAGGAGAAAAAATTGCAGTTGATGGAGAGATTATAGAAGGAAAAGCACATTTAGATGAATCTTTTATAACAGGAGAAAGCAAACCAGTAATTAAAGAATATGGTCAAAAAGTTATTGCAGGTAGTTATAATTATGATGGATTTTTAAAATATAAAGCAGAAAAAATTGGAAAAGAATCTACTGTATCTGAAATAGTTAGATTAGTTATAGAAGCAACTAATACAAAAGCATCTATAGCCAAAATAGCTGATAAGATTTCAGGATATTTTGTACCAATTGTACTTATTATTTCTGTAATAACATTAATAATATATTTATTACTTGGATTTGATGTATCAACAGCTATTTCAACATTTGTTACAATTCTTGTTGTTGCTTGTCCTTGTAGCTTAGGACTTGCAACTCCACTTGCAATTGTTGTTAGTGAAGGGGTATGCATAAATAATGGAATATTAGTGAAGAAAAGTGAAATATTAGAAACAGCTTCAAAAATAAATACAGTAATTTTTGATAAAACAGGAACATTAACTTACGGAAAACTTAAAATTTCTCATATATATAATTATAGTAATTTAAGTGATAATGAACTTTTACAATTAGTAGGAAATATAGAATCTAAATCAACACATCCAATAGGTCTTGCCTTTTCTGATTATATAACAGAAAATAATGAACAGAAAATAACAGTGAAAAATTTTGAAAATATTGCAGGATATGGGATTATAGGCGAAATTGAAAATCAGAAATATATATTAGGTAATAGAAAAATAGTTGAGAAATACTCTATATTAAACAATCACATAAAAGATGAACAGGAATTAACTGCAAAAGGAAATAGTGTTGTTTATGTAATAAGAAATAATGAAATAATTGCTTTAATTGGTTTAAATGATATTTTACGTGACAATGCAAAAACTACAGTAAAAAAATTAAAACAAAAAAATATAGAAACTATTATGATTACTGGTGATAATAAAGAAACTGCTGAAAAAATTGGTAAAGAGCTAGAAATAGATAAAATTATTTCAAACGTATTGCCAAAAGAAAAAGCAGATATAGTAAAAAGATTAAAATCTGAAAATAAAAATGTTATGATGTGTGGTGATGGAATAAATGATAGCCCTGCACTTGCAAATAGTAATATAGGTGTTAGTGTAAAAAGTGGTACAGATATAGCAGTAGATTCTTCAGATGTAATACTTATTAAAAATGATTTGAGTTCTATTTTAAAATTAATAAATATAAGTGAAAATACTGTAAAAAATATTAAGCAAAATTTGTTTTGGGCATTTTTTTATAATATTTTAATGATTACTATTGCTATTGGAGTACTAAAACCAATAGATATTTCAATAAATCCAATGATTGCAAGTTTTGCTATGGTTATAAGTAGTTTAACTGTTATTTTAAATGCTTTAAGATTAAAAAAGAATAAAAAAGTTTCATAATATTGAAACTTTTTTATTCTTTTTTATGATAATATAAGTGAAAGGAGGAAAAATGAGTACTCAATTAAAAATATTTGAATTTCATGAAATTTATAATAAAACATATCAATCAATTTTAAAATTTATAGCAGTAAAGTGTCAAAATGTAGAAGATATAAATGATATTTTACAAGATACATATACCGAACTTTATAAAATTCTTAATAAAAGAAATACTATAGAAGTTGAAAGTGAAGTGGCTTTTATAATAGGAATTGCCAAAAAAGTATTAAAAAGATATTTTTCATTTAAATATAAATATCAATTATTATCATATTCTTTAAATACTGATAAATTAGCAATTGATGTTCAAGATAAATTTGATTTAGAACAAGATATTATTACTAAAAATAATGTTGAAGAAATATGGAATTACTTGACAAGTGGTGGACAATATATAGAAGATAGTTTTATTGATATAGAATTTTCTAAAAATGAGATTTTACATTGCTTATATTTTGATATGGAAGAAGTAGAAGAATCTATTATTAATAATGTACCTGTAAAAATATTTGCATATGAAGAAAATCAAGGTAAGTCAAAAATAAGCGGATATGCAAGTTTTAAATATAATGACTATAATTTTGACATTGATGTAAATATGATAACTTTAGAGGATTTTATAAAAGTGATAAGGTCGATTATAAAATAAGATATTATAAAGTAAGGAAAAGCAACAAATGTAATTTTACAGAAACTAATATTAATAAAGCAGATATTTAGTTGATAAGCATCTGCTTTTATGATAAGATATTTAAAAATAAAATAGTAAGTTGTCTCGGATTAAAAATATATTTATAGATTTAATAAAAATTATAGACAAAATTAGAATAATATTGTAGAATAATGGACATAGGAAATGAGAATAAGCAGATGTGGTTTGCCACTTTACATATAAAGGCTTGGCCTTTAGAATGGAGGTGGTGCTATGATAGAAGCAGTTTTATTAGAAATAATATACTTACTTTTATTCGCTTTAGTTGTCGAAACTATTATAGTATTTGCCTTAATTATATTCATAATATTTTTAAGCAAATAGACAAATAAAAA